>NZ_JFHL01000018.1 GCF_003664995.1 Mesotoga sp. BH458_6_3_2_1
TAATGTGGGAAGGACTCTCTTGCTACTTTCTCTTTGAACTTCTGAAGGGCTCTTTCGATGGAAGCTGGGTCCTTAACTTTTCTCATTTCCGCACCTCCTTTTATTAAACTCTAGTTCTACATTCATAATATATCACATAAAATAATGAAAAGTCAAGCACATAAATAAAAATATCTTCGATCACTATAATTATTTCTTCTATAAAAATAAGTATTTGTTTTATAGATCAATCAAATAGTGATTTTGACGGAATCAGGAAGTTCTTCTGGGAATAAACTGTAGAAGTCGATCAAAATATTGTCTGAATGTACCGCTATTTGAATCGAAATACTGTGATTTTGCTTTGAGAATATGGAGTTGATATTCAATGAAAGCAGAAGGTGGTCCAGTAATCCAATTAAACTCCAAAGTATGGAAATCATTTCACTTTCAAATGTATAATCAAGAAAGAAGGCGGGTGGTATATGGAATGATCGATTTATGACGAGTAAGTGCATAATATGTGGTTCCGCCACTCGAGAGATTCTTCACAAGAAATTTCAACTTGAATATCACTACTGCGACATGTGTGGCTTCATTTCAAAGGATGCGGAGAATCGAATCTCTCAGGAAGATGAGTTGAAGATATATAGGAAACACAATAACAGCATAGACGATCCCCGATATGTTGCCTATTTCAAGGATTTCATCGATTCTGCCGTGATTGATTTCGTTTCTTGTGGAAGAAGCGGGCTTGATTTTGGAAGTGGTCCCTCACCTGTATTGGCAACGATTCTCGATAGAGATTATGGTTTTGATATGGATAGTTATGATCTGTTCTTCGCGCCAAACATGGTCTTCTCGGGAAAGAAGTATCATCTAATTACCTCAACAGAAGTATTCGAACACCTTGGTGATCCTTTGGAGTATTTCAAACTGCTAGCAGGCTGTCTCAAAGACGATGGACTGCTTTCAATAATGACTCTTTTTCACCCTTTGGATGATGAAGAATTTCTTGACTGGTATTATATTAGAGATATGAGTCATATATCATTCTTTACCAGCAACACTATGAAGGTCATTTCAGAAATTTCTGGACTTGACTTAGTGTTTACGGATAATAGGAGATATACCTCGTTCAGGCTGAAGAGATAACATCAATTCTTGGGCATCAAGTCATAAGTGAAAACAGACCCTCTATTTGAGGGCCCGCTTTTCAGTTTAGGAATTTCCGAACAGGGGTGGGGTCTAGGAAATTTGTCTTTGTATAATCAAGTCAAATAAGAGAAATGTCTCAAAAGAATGTGATTTTGCATACCAGTATCGATGTTCCTCGACCAATTCTAGTCTATCCAAGATGTATGTCAATTAACTCAGCGTGACCATTTATTAAGCATCTGTGTACTTCTTTTCTGCATGTAAAACCACAAGCTAAATGGTCGTAGCCGATTAAACAATCAGCAGGATTTCCAGACATTGATTAACCTCTTCATGGCCTCTTCAACGATGGCTCTAGGACATGCAAGATTTACTCTCATGAATCCTTCACCTTCGATGCCAAATATAGAGCCGTCTTCAAAACCAACCTTTGCCTTTTCATACAGCAAATTCTTGAGCTCTTCCACACTCATGCCTGTACCCCTAAAATCAATCCATGCAAGATACGTTCCTTCAAGCTCGGTGACCTTTACTTCCGGGAAGTTTGCTTTCAAGAAATCTCTCATGTACTCGAAGTTTCCACTGATGTATTCAAGCAATTCTTCAAGCCAGTGTTCTCCCTTGTTATAAGCTGTTTGAAGTGCGATTGTGCCAAAAACATTAGACATTCCGGCTCCGACAGAACTCAACATGTTCGAGTACTCACTTAGAAGTGTGCTAGAAGATGAAATCACCGCCGCCGAAGAAAGTCCCGCGAGATTGAAGGTCTTGCTTGGAGCTACACATGTAAGTGTGATAGAAGAAACCTCTTCAGATATCGTGGCGATCGGTATATGTCTGTTGTTACCAAGCACAAGGTCCGAATGAATCTCATCAGAAATAATCTTGATGTTACTGCTCAAGCAGATCTCTCCGAGCTTTGAAAGTTCATCTCTTGTCCAAACTCTCCCTACCGGATTGTGGGGACTGCAGAGGATGATAATCTTTGTTCTCGAATCAATCTTCCTTTCCAGATCTTCGAAATCCATTGTGTATCTTCCGCCGGACTCAATCAAAGGGTTCAGAATCAACTGACGGCCCGTTTCTTCAACTGCTTTGAAGAAAGGATAATATACTGGTGTCTGCACAATGACCTTGTCTCCCGGATGAGTGAGTGCCATGATGGCAATATGAACTGCCGGGACTACTCCGGGTGCATGTGAAATCCACTCTTTTTCTACTTCCCATCCATGCCTTCTAGAGAGCCAGCTCACAATAGATTCGTAGTAGCTGTCCGATCGTGCGGTATATCCGTAGATACCGTGTTTGGCCCTGGTTACAATCGCTTCTACGACTTCAGGTGGTGATTCAAAATCCATATCGGCTACCCACATCGGCAGGAGGTCATTTTTCCCAAAAAAGAGATCTGCATGGTCCCATTTGATACAATCCGTTCCTCTTCTTTCGATAATTTTATCAAAGTTGTACTTCACTGCTTTCCTCCATCTTCAAAGTTGTGGGCATAACCCATAAGAAAATTTAACCTCAAAAGAGCGCCCGAAGAACGAAGAATCATGAGATATCACAATTACTCAATGAAAGGAATGTCGATTCCGGTAAAAAAACACTCTGGGATCTCCGGCTCGGGATGTTCGTGCCTAATCTTTTCCTTAATCTGATTAAGATAGCCTTCGGCAGCTGATTTCCACGTATATTTTTCAGTGACGCGATCAACGCCCCTGGAACTCATCTCTTCCCAGAAATCGCTGCCGCTAAAGATAGCTCTCTTAATCCCACGAGCAATGTCTTCTGTTTCAAGCGGATCGACAAGTATTCCGTATTCTATGTTGTTTTCTCTCAGAGTTTCTACGGGGCCTCCGCTAGACGTTGCCACTGCTGGCAGACCACAGGCCATCGCTTCAATCGGGGCGAGGCCAAAAGGTTCATAGAGAGAAGTTAGAGCGAATACCGATCTTCTCTTCGATCCAATTCTGTATAGAGCGGCCAGTTGAAGCTGGTTCTCAATATCCATGAAGATGACTCTGTCCATTATTTCGTTTCTCGATATCTGATCTATGATTTCTCTAAGCACTGAGCGATCCGGTTCTTCAAGTGAACTGTATTCCTCGTATGGATCGTGCAGACCGCGAGTTACAATTACCAGGTTGCTTGTGCTGTTCAATTCTCTGTCTTTTGCGAATGCCCTTACCAATCCAATGTGATTCTTTTTTTGCTCAAGCCTGCTTGCCACAATAATCATGGGAAGTTGAAGTCGGGACAGATCTGAAAACCTTTCGACGGCTTTCCTGAATTTTCTTTCGATCATTCCATCTAGTTCGGTTGAGTTCGTAGTAAATATATCTGTATTGACTCCTGGAGGAACAACAGAGTACCTTGAGTCGTTTCCAACGTCAGAGAAGTCCCTGTAGAGTCTATGACTGTACTGCTGAAACCTCTCCATAGATGTAGAAACGAAGTTGATTGCTGAATACTTCATTGCAATTCTTTCGGCCGCGATTCTGAAGGAGAAGTTGAACTCTCTTTCGATCTGGAGTCTGTCTGCTCCAGTTTGGAGTAGTTTATCAAGTTTTTGAGCACCAAGAGAGTGAGCCGTGAAGGAGTAAGGAATTCCAGTCTCCCTAAATAGCATTGCTCCAGTCAGCCCACCATCTCCGTAATGAGTTGTTACGAAATTCGGTAGTGTGCGTTCTGCATGGTAGAACTCTTTTATTCTTTTTGCGAACTCACCCAGATGGGGCCAGAGTTCTTCTTTCCTCAAAAAGCCTTCGGGGCCGAAGGGGATTCGAACGATTCTCAGGTTGTTTCTTCCCGGGTAAGAATCGAATTCATCGGAAAACTCCGGCCATCTATCATCGACTATCCTCCTTGTAACAATGTCACAATTGATTCCCATTTCCGACATGGCCGACGCGATCTCCTTCACATAGACTAATTGACCTCCAAAGTCGGGATGTGTTGTCCAGTAACTGTCGTTCCTGTCGAAATTCCCCTGGGGATTTATAAACGCAACTCTCATCAATTATCACCCGCCTCGAAAATTGCCTTCAGCGCTTCCACAGAAGGCAATATTACATCTTTTCCCTCATGTTCGATTCTGAAAGCCGCACAGTAGTTCCCATAAACAGCTGATTCGAATACGTCCTTTCCATTAAGCAATCCGAAGAGAAGACCCGACCAAAAAGCGTCTCCTGCCCCTGTGATGTCTACGACTCTTCTAGCGCAAGGCGGAAGTGTTTCAATTCTTCTTCCGTCAGATATAATCGTGCCTTTGTGGCCGAGAGTCAGAACAACGTTCCTTGCTCCGGCCTCATGGAATCTGCCAATGTAATCCAAAGGTTTCCCGGGGCCGAAAATGTGATATGAGTCATCTTCGGAAGGCTTGACGATAAAGCAGTACCTCATAAACTCTTTAATGAAGGATTTGCCGTCTTGGTTTGTCTCCCACAGCACTTCTCTGTAATTAGGATCGAATGCAATCTTAATTCCCATTTTCAAAGCAAGAGCGATCAATTTCATGCAGACGGCTCTTGTTCTCTTCCTTGAGAGCGGCCATGATGTAAAATAAATGAATTCGACACTGTTCAGAAAATTATGAATGTCTTCAGGTTCTTCGAGAAAACAGTCAGCCCCTCTAATTGCCATGAACTGAGGAGTCGATTGTGACTTCGAAACAAACACAACCGAAGTATGAGCGTGAGGGTCCAGCTGGACAAATGAGGTGTAGATGCCTCTGGAGCGCAGATGTGTCAAATACGCTCTTCCAAAGAAATCGTCACCCAATCTTGAGAGAAGAGCTGTATCTACACCAAGATCGTTAAGATTCAAGACAAGGTTTCCCGGAGAACCCGCGAAGAATCTTCCAAAAGAAGATGCTTCGCCAAGATCCTTCACGACGCTGCTAGATATAAGGTCGATAAGCAGTTCGCCTACGACTGCGACTCTTGACAATTCAATGCCTCCTTCAATCATAAGTCTATCATCACAAATGAAATTTCGAGTAACTGCTTCATAAACTGCCAGGGAGTTGACTTATAGAGGTTGTTCCTCAGCCGGCTAAGCAGTGTATAGTATAATTAAATTAACACTTAATACACATATTTGAGACGGGAGGTTAGTAAATGTCCGAATCCACCATTGAAAAGCATAAAAGGAGATATATTGCTGAAGATCTTGATCTGTCTGTATGGGAGAATTTGGAGGGCGAGTTGAAGAAACTGGAAGAATTCGAAATTGCTGACGGGGATTCGCTCGAGGATTTTCTCAACTATTGGAGTGAGCTCTTCATGATCCTTCAAGAGCAACTCGCGTGGAAATACATAGACATGACTAGATTTGCGGACAACGAAGATAAGAGACTCGAGTACTCAAGGTTCTACGCAGAGGTCTACTCAAGATCTGAGCCTTACAAGATCAAATTAATGAATAAGTATCATTCCAGCCCCTTCAGAAATGATCTCGACAGCCACAGATATGAAAACTTCGATGCCATAGTGTCGAATACCGTGGAGCTCTTCAGAGAAGAGAATCTCGCCCTGGAGATTCAGGAGAAGAAGATGGCTTCTGAATATGCGGCCATTATTGGTTCTCTAACGGTTAATTATAGAGATCACGAGTATACTCTATCGCAGCTCTCTAAGTTTCAACTTGAGCCTGACCGTTCAGTTAGGGAAGAAGCGTGGCGGCTTTCCATGAGCAAGTTGAAAGAAGTGCACAAGAATCTGGAAGAACTCTTTGACAGACTTCTGGCGGTCAGAGTACCACAAGCCGAAAATGCGGGATTTAGAAGTTACAGGGACTATATGCACCTGAAGAAGAACAGGTTCGTCTACTCGGTTGACGATGTCATTAGGTTTCATGAATCGGTGGAAAAAATTGTTGTACCATTCGTTGCTGAACTCAACGAAAAAAGAAGGAAACAGCTTGGACTGCAGAAGTTGAGACCCTGGGACTTGAGTGTTGAGCCCTCTGGAAAAGTACTAAAACCCTTCAGAACGATGGAGGAATTTGTTCAAAAGGCAATAAGAATTCTTGAGAAAGTTGACCCCGAGTTCGGCAGAAATCTATTCAAGATGAAGGAAAATGGTTTGCTTGATCTTGAAAACCGAAAGGGGAAGGCTCCCGGTGGTTACAATTACCCGCTTGACGAAACCGGTGCCCCCTTCATTTTTATGAATGCAACGGGAACGCCGGCAAATGTACGGACTATACTTCATGAATCGGGCCACGCAATGCATTCATTTGCAACCGTTAATGAGAAGTTGATTGCCTACAGACATGCAACACATGAAGCTGCTGAACTTGCTTCAATGTCGATGGAGCTTCTGACGATGGATTACTGGGATGAATATTACTCGGCCGATGAGGTTAGGATTGCCAGACTGGAGGAGTTAACTGGCACTTTGAGTTTCCTGCCTTGGTGTATGGTTGTCGACTCTTTCCAGCAGTGGATATATACGAATCCAGATCACTCTTCTAAAGAAAGGGATAGGAAATTTGCGGAGATTTTTGATCGTTTCAACACCGGTGTTGAGTGGACAGATCTGGAAGATTTGAAGGAAATTCGATGGCTCCTTCAGCCTCACATATTTACGAACCCATTCTACTATATTGAGTACGGCATAGCTCAACTAGGAGCACTTGCGATCTACAAGAACTACCGGGAGCGGGGTCCTAAAGCCATCGAAGAGTATAAGAGGTTTCTTTCCATGGGTTACTCAAGGCCCCTCGATGAGTTATTCAAAAGCGCCGGAATAGAATTTGATTTCTCGGAGAAACACCTGTCGGAACTCATTCATTTTGTCGGGAGCGAGCTAGTCTCTCAGTAAATGGTTCTGTGCTTTTGCAATAATAGACACTTGCCTCTGGTAGCTCGGCCATCAACGACCGCGTTAAAATTGGCCGAGGAGGTGTTTCTATGAAGAGATTGATCTTTGTGATTTTGCTGCTAATTATTCCCTTAGTTGGAATGGCACAAGTTGAAGAATTGAAGGCCAAGCTGGCAGAGAATCCTCTGGATTTCGAGAGCCTGCAGGCCCTCTTGAAAATCTATGATGAAGATTATGACTTAGAGAGCTATGGAACAATCTTGAAAGAGGTAGTTTCGTCGGTAGATGAAATACCCGAAACCATGTATCAAGTGATCAAAGAAGGAATAGAGAAACTTATCGACAACTACTACTCAGACTATGCCGAGGAGATATCGGAAAGGCTGTATGATCTTGAACCAAAACGAGATTCACTATTACTCTACTTGAAAACAATGAACAGCAACTGGAGCCTGTCGGAAGAGATAGTTAGAGAAGCCGTAGGTAGACTTGGAGAAAATCAAGTCGAAGCCTATGTCTTTCTGCACGATGAGTCTGTCGAGCTTTATCCAGCTGAACTGCAGTTAATAGTATCAAGAATTCTGGTAGAGGATTTTGGAGAAACAGATTATCTTATACCTTATATTGTTGGATTGTTGGATGACTACGATTTTTCAACGGCGAGAAGCCTTT
Organism: Mesotoga sp. BH458_6_3_2_1; assembly: GCF_003664995.1. NCBI lineage: Bacteria > Thermotogati > Thermotogota > Thermotogae > Kosmotogales > Kosmotogaceae > Mesotoga > Mesotoga sp. BH458_6_3_2_1. The sequence goes on from NZ_JFHL01000018.1 coordinate 7,635, forward strand.
TGGACGAGAACTCAGAACTGCTTCATTCAGAGCCCATGTTTTATTACCTCAATGGAATTCTAGATCTGGAGGGCGGCTACTACGAAGATGCCGTCGATTGGTTTCTACAGGGCAAAGCTTTTGATGATGGATCGGATATTCATGAGGCGTTGTCCTTGATCTACTATGTTTATATTCCGGAGCATGTAAGCGCATTATTCAGCGCCATCGTTCTTGCTGATGATGAAGCGTCGCTAACCTCAAACATCCAGGAGTTTATGGTCAACTATGAAGAACTTCCCTGGATCTTATCCTGGATTTCGAGAGTGCCGGAACCTAAGAAATTGGTAGAGATACTTTCCGAGGAAGAGGCAGTAATTTCATACAACTCAGTAAATTTCGATATGGAAAAGATTAGTATAGGGTTCTACGATGTTGCGGGAGTACTTCAGGGTAATGTAGCCAACGCAATTTATGGGCAGTTTTTGGATGCTAGAACCTATGTTTATATCTCCGAAAACATGGAAGGAGTTTTTGTAGAAGGAGAAAGAAAGGCAAGATTTGATGGATTTGACGTCTACTCGCTCTCACCTGATAGGAGCAGGTTTTTGATTATGGATACCTGGGGAGAGACTATCTCTATGGTAAATAACGATATGAGTATTCTGTGGTCAATACCTGCGGAGTATTCAATGATTCCGGTTGCCTGGTCCCCTGATGGATCCAGAATTGCAATATCTACTGGCTGGGATATCTACTCAATAATAGATGTGGAATCGGGAGAGGTTATCGAAGCGCTCGAGAGCTACTATGATCTTGTTTTCTTGTCTGATGAAGAAGTGTACGCAATTGATTATGATGGAGATATCGTAAGACTTGAAGACGAGTCTACTTTGGATACAAATTCCCCGGCCTTATGGGCCGGATTCGGAGATAATGACAAGATAATCTACTTTGAATACCCCGAAGAATACATGGATTTCTCCTATGATTCACTCCACGTTTTTGATCTAAATACAGGCGAAGACAAAATTGTCTCTGACAGGGCTTTATTCATGGATGCTCCGGTGCCTTCTTTAAAGATAGAAGGAAGTCTCCTTTACTTCACCGAGACAGATCTTGAAGGTCTGCACCGGATAGTCGTACTTGATTACACAACAAATGAGGTTCTCTTCGAGAGCTCTCCCAGCAGGGATGTTTTGATTTTTCCAGATGTAAGACCTGAATAGAATCGAAAATGCCGGCGTAGAGCCGGCATTTTCGCTTGTTATGTGATACAGATCTTGCATGTACTCACGATAATTGCTCCGAAGCTTCACTCTTTTCTTTGAAGAGTAGATCAAGATGATCCTTAGTTATCAGTTCCGAAGACACCCCTTTCTTTGAGCAACAATACCGGGCCGCTATCTGACCTCTCAGAACAGATTCTCTTATTGAATACCCATCGAAAAAATAACTGGACAGGAATCCTGCTGCGAGACTGTCGCCTGCACCATTTGTGTCAACGACTGGCTCGGCTAGTTCAACAGGATCGAAATATTCGATCCCTTTATCATTGCCTACGACACAACCTTTATTTCCCAATCCACAGATTACGACTCTATCGCTTCGGATCTCTAGGTATTTTTCGATAAGGAAGGAGGGATCGCTAAAGTTTGTTGAAGAAAAGAATAGTACATCGGCCTCTCTAACGTAATCTTCTCTGTAGGAATCATCTGGATCTATGACATCTTGAATATCTATCGACAGAGTGAGCCCGGCTTTCTTTAGAGGCCTAAGTAGATTTCTAGTCCAGTTGACGATGTTAATGTGAGCCAGCTTTGTTCCAGAGAGATAGGATAAAACAGCTTCTGTGTCGACTTCAAGGATCATAGACCCCTTTCCGTCATAGAAATTCTTTCGTCCCCCGTCCTTGTACATAAGATTTACGCTTCTCTTTGTTCCCAATGGATCGATTCCCAACAGAGATATATCGATACCCTGATCTAAGAACACCTCTCGAATGTGCTCTCCAAAATAGTCTTCTCCCACATAACCTATGAAACAGATTCTGTGGCCAAGTCTTCTGAGACTCTGGGATGAATATCCTCCGGCTTGCCCAATACAGTCGAGATTCTCTCCGAAACTGGTCTCTACCGAGAAATCAACCTCGTTTCCCGATAGATAGACGTTTGTATCGATTCCAATAGCTCCGATTACAGCAGCATCGAAAACCATATTGGATTACTCTCGTCTGGAAAGCCTTCTGAAAAGCTCAAGGTTCTTCGTCAGTAGATCTCCATCCATAAGGTCCGAGAGAGAACGCTCATAATGATCAACTGAAACTCCTGGAATAAGACCGTCACGGGCTATTCTTCCCATTAACACTACATTTTGCATTCGGGCATCCTTCAAATCCTCTTCAAGTTCCCGAATCGCCCTTACATCTCTCTTGCGAGATTCTCTTTCGATATCCTCATTCTTGATCTCTCTCGCCTTTCTCAGTCTTACATCTAGTGGCTGCCAGACGGTGTCATAGTATACAAGAGTTCCCTTTTCTTTCAAGTAATCCACCATACCCCTAAGAGCCTCATGACGTTCAAGGGCTATTACCATATCGGCAGTATGCTTCATTATCAGAACGGAGTTAACGCTGCTCCCAATTCTGAGGTGAGAAGAAACCATCCCACCTCTCTGTGCCAATCCATGGGTGTCGGCACCAATAGCTCTTTGTCCGGAGTGATCAACTGCTCTAAGCAATGCCTCGCTTAGCAATCCTATTCCCTGACCACCAACTCCAGTGATGTAAATATCAAATTTCTTCATTATCTCACATCCTTCACTTGTCATCGGGGACAATTGCTTCTGATGGGCACGTCTGAATACACGATCTGTCTCCGATGCAGAGATCTTTTTGAACCCATATTGATCCATCATCGGCTATCTGGTAGCTTGGGCATGCGAAGTCACTGACACAAACAAGTTTTCGATTGCATTTCTCGCTTACCCGGACAGGGTTCGGAAGAGGTCGGCCCTTTCTCCGAAGTTCACGTGAAAATTTCAGCATACAGGGATGCTTCGCGATGATCACCTTGAATCCCTCTTCTTCAAGAGCTTCTTCAACGAATCGAGTTAACTTTGACTGGTTGTAAGTATCGACTTCTCGGATATTCTCTACTCCAAGTCCCTCTAGGACCTGTCTTACAGGGATTTTTTGGGTCACCTCTCTAAAATTACGGCCGACAGCCGGGTGATCTTGATGACCCGTCATGGCTGTTGTGCCATTTTCCATAATTATCAGAGTGAAATTGTGCTTGTTGAAAATAGCGTTTATTATTCCCGGCAATCCTGCGTGGAAGAAAGTTGAATCTCCGAGAAAAGCCACAACTCTTCTAGAATTGTTGAACAGGGAAAGGCCAGAAGCCGTGCCACTTGAATGACCCATGCAGAGTAGCACTTGGCCAATTTTGTAAGGCTCCAGGTAACCCAGCGTGTGACATCCGATATCTGCTACTGTGATGTCGGAGTCTTTCAGCGCTTTCTTTATTGAATGGAATGCGGATCGGTGGCCGCAACCAGGGCACATTTGTGCCGGTCTTGGTGTCAGTTCAACTCCTTTAATTCTTGGTTTGGAAGGTTCAACAAGATCTTGCCAGGTCTTTGACAGGACTTCTTCAACCTTATCAGGAGTGTATTCTCCGATCCAATCTTCAAGGTCCAACTTCCCGATGATTTTAGTCTTCAGTCCGTTGTCATAAGCAATGGCTTTGGCTTCTTTCTCAATAAGATTGTCAAGCTCTTCAAGTATTTTGACCTCTTCATGAGAAGAGAGAAAATCTACAATTTCCTTTTCCGGAAGTGGGTGAACAATTCCCAATTTAAGGATGTCGGGTCGTGTATCCGACGAGCCGATAACGTCTAGAAGTGATAGGTAGGGAGCCCCAGCTGTTATTATTCCTCTTGAAGTGTCAGTGCCTTCTATGACTCTGTTCAAACAAGAAGCTTGGGCCATTCTTCTAAATTCTTCGAGTTTTTTCAGTGCTCTTCGTTTCATTTTCAGAGCATCGGCTGTAATTGGAACATACGGCCCGTTTTCAACTCCGAATTTCGGCTTATTATCTCGGTCATGAGTATTCAGCTTTCCAAACGATACCCTTTCTTTGGCATGACACACGTGAGTCGAAAGCCTCACAATAATCGGCATGTGCAAATTTTGCGAAAGTCTCGATGCTTCGAGAAACATCGAGTAGGCTTCGGAAGGAGTTGAGGGTTCCAGAACTGGTACGTAGGAAAGATGAGCTATATGACGATTGTCTTGTTCATTCTGGGATGAATTTGCCCCGGGATCATCACCAAGCACAACAACCATGCCTCCGATGAGTTCCATCAGAGAAAGTTGAACGAAAGTATCGGCTGCCACGTTTAGTCCGACGCTCTTGAAGAACACACACGAAAGATGACCATTGATAGAAGCTCCAAAGGCAACCTCTGTGGCAACCTTCTCGTTTACTGAAAATTCGAAGTACATTGGATTTCTTTCCGCGGGGATCGAAGCTATTGCAGCTGCAATCTCTGGAGTGGGAGAGCCGGGGTATGATGTAACCGCCCTGACTCCCGCTTCCAGCATACCTCTCACAACCGCGGTGTTTCCCATCATAATTTCTGAACCGCTATTTGGAGACAAGAGCATCTCACCCATTTTCTTCATAAGATCCCACCTCTCGACAAGATTGTCGCTTATCAGTCAAAACTCACTTCCCAGACTATTTCTGCCACGCTGGAAACGGTTTTGTATACTGAACAGTATTTTGTTGCAAGCTCAAAAGACTTCTCAACTGAACTTCTGTGAGATAGATCTACTCCCTTTATCCCGACCTTTATCTCGCATAGCTTGAGAGTGGTAGGGACTTGTTCTCTCTTTTCTCCCCATACTTCAATATCTGCAGCAGTGAAGTCAATTCTCTTTTTGTTAAGAATATCAAGGAATGTAGCATGTAAGCACGATACCAAACTCATTAGCAGCAGGTCGTAAGGTGCCGCACCGTCTGAACCGATTTTCACTTTGTAGTCGAAATCCGTTATTCCTGTCCCGGTGAAGCCTTCTGTGAACTTGACCTTCACATGAACTTTACTTCCCATTTTGTACCTCCTTTGGTTAAGATGCACTATATTGAGTAAACCAACATCATCCAAAATAGCCGTCAGCTGGAAAAGACCAAAACAGAAGAGCTGCAGTCTATATCTATTTCAGATGGCCTTACCAAACTGCGAGCGAATTGCCTAATGATAATCAATCTTAACATTCAGCTGTCCAGAAGAAATTGTACACTGGCTAACCTAGCACATTGCTGGAAGTCAAAGGTAAAATACTCTCAGGGAGGTGCCTTATGAGTCTCGGTGCGCTGTTCAATTCATATCTATATCATGGCAATTCTCTGAAGAAGCGCTTCTTTGAGGGGTGGTATTTCAAGTTTGTTGACAAGAGAAAAGAAAAGTCCTTTGCAGTAATTCCAGGCGTCTCAACAGGTTCCTCAAAAAACGAATCGCATTCTTTTATCCAGTTCCTTTCAGGTAACAGAAATGAATCAGGAAATTTCACTTATCCCTTCAAGGATTTTCATTCGGACACAAAGCGATTCGCAGTCGAAATCGTAGATAACTACTTTTCAACAGAAAGAGTGAGTCTCAATATGAAGAATGAGAAAGTCAAGATCGCTGGAGAGATCAAGATAATACACCCTTACCTCTGGCCCGTAAGATTCTACTCCCCGGGAATTATGGGCCCGTTTTCATTTGCTCCTTTCATGGAGTGCTATCACGGTGTCGTCAGCATGGACCACTCTCTGGAGGGAGAAGTTGAAGTGAGTGGAGAAGTAATAAATCTATATGGCGGAAAGGGTTATATAGAGAAGGATTGGGGAAGATCCTTTCCAGAAGCATGGGTCTGGATGCAGAGCAACAACTTCGATCATGCCAGGACGTCGTTTATGTTATCCATAGCAACGATTCCTTGGTTAGGGAGAAGTTTTACTGGTTGTCTGTGTGCCTTTCTTTGTAAAGGAGAGCTTTACAGATTCACTACCTATAAGGGAGCAAGAATCAACAGAGTTGATACATCCGGTGATAGGATTTCAGTTGAGTTGAAGCAGAGAGAATTTACGATACATGTGGATGCCAGGAAGACTTCTGGTGCGCAGCTTATTTCGCCGGTACAGGGTAGTATGAGTGGCAAGATCGACGAGTCGTTGACATCCGAGATTCATCTGAAAGTATACGAAGGCAACACACTTCTCTTTGAAGGTACCGGGACCAATTCTGGACTGGAAGCTGTAGGAAAACTGAAGCTAAAGGATTAGTTTACAGGAATAAACATCTATTTTGGTTGATTTGAAGACAATTGTCAGACTAAGATTTGACTTCGTCGATGCCAGAAATTTTCTACGAAAAATACGACCCACTTCAAAGATGAAGGACATCCTTTTTATTGAGGATGCCCTTCTTAAGATGGTCTTTATTACAAAACTTTTCAAGATTGCCATTAGCCACTTCTCTTCAGCACACCCTTTCTCTTCGCCCATGATTCCATTCTTCTGAAGAAAAGAAGACCTGACGGGAGGAGAAGAGCACCAAGAAAGATTAAGGGCCAAACATCATTACTCATCTCGGGCATGCTCTTACCTTCAAGAATCGATGCGCGCATGCCTCTCAACGCGTAAGTAGCGGGAGATAGCTTTCCGACCTGTTGCATCCAAAATGGCAGAACGTCGATTTCATAGTAGACTCCCGAGAACATCAGAAGCAAGGCTTGAAAAATGTGCACAACCTGCACTCCCTTTTCCGGAGAAATTAATGGCAACACTGCAGCAACTATTCCCAATCCTACAAATGAGAAGCTTGATACTGCAAGAATTCCAGCTGCTGACAGGAGATTGGCACTACTCAGGTCCAGATCAAAGAAGACCGAGACAACTAGCAGAATGAGTCCACTTCTCAGGATTCCATAGAGAATGGCGTAGCCGCAAGTACTCAGTAGATGCGTTGCCCTCCTAACAGGTGCCATAAACGTGTACTCGATTGTCTCTTCCCATCTTTCCCAGGCGACGGTCTCTGCAACTATTTCGAAGAGAATAGAGAGATATCCCCAGAGTATGGAACCAAGTAACATATAGAGGATCAAATAGCTCGTGTTAAGCTTAGTTCCAGAAAACGACTCGACTCCCTTTCCGATGAAACCCATTGTCACCGAGTTTGCCATAGTGTAGACAAAGAAAACAACTTCCCATTTCCAGTATCTCTTGGTGAAATTGAAATTGCGTTCGATAAAGGCCCAGGAGGCGCGAAGCTCTCGGGCCAGCGCCTTTCCACTCATGCCGATTCTACCTCCTGATACTCTGCCTCCTCGATACTCATACCTGTAAACTCCAGAAAAACATCTTCAAAGCTTGGATTATCGACCTTTCCAAGAAGCTGTTTTTTCAATTCGGCCGGTCGCCCCGAAGCAACGATTCTTCCAAGATGAATGATAGCCACGTAATCGCAAAGCTTCTCAGCTTCATCCATATCGTGTGTTGTCAGAAGCATAGTTGTATTCATTGTTTGTTTGACATCTCTAATCATATTCTGAACATCCCTCTTCGCTCTGGGATCGAGACCTGTGGTTGGCTCGTCGAGCAAGAGCATTCTTGGTTCTGTCATGAAGGCTCTCACGATTGCCACCTTCTGTTGCATTCCTCTCGAGAAATCTTCGAGCGGATCCTTGAGCCTCTTCAGATCCAGGCCGAATTTCTCGGAGAGAAAGTTTATCTTCTTCAATGCTTCACGTCTCGGTATTCCGTAAAGGCCCGCAGAAAAACTGAGGTTCTCTACGGCAGACAGCTTTCTAAAGAAGCTAGCCTCTACCGAGACCCTGTTTATCATTCTTTGAATGGCCACGGAATCGCTGACCGAATCGAATCCGAAAATGGATATACTTCCCCTATCGGGTATCAAGAGTGTTGAGGCGATCCTAATGAAGGTCGACTTTCCCGAACCGTTGGGACCGAGAAGACCGTATATCTCTCCTTCCTTTATTCTCAAACTGACTCCTTTTAGTGCTCTTACTTCTTTTCGATTCTTCTTGAAAGTCTTCACAATATTATTGGCAAGCAAAGCGTCTGCCATTTTCTCACCTTCTTAAAGATAATGAGGTCTGCTGAATTTGCTTTCAATTTCCACTTTCTGTCTTTCAACTAGTCCGTCTATAAAAACGTTTCTTGAACCTCGTAATCTCTTCATTATGATTCTCCTTTTGTAAGCTGTTTCACTTCGGGAAGTCCATGAAACTTTCCGGTCTGTAAATGAAGGGTGGAAGTGCTGCGATGTCGTTTTCTCTCTTCTTTCTCGGCGAACTTATTACTATAAACATATTTACCCCCTTGATCTTCCGGAGAACATGGCCCCTTATGATGATCGAGGCTTTCAGTGGTTGTTGCGCCCAGTTCCCCTCTCTTTCGGTGTCTCCAACTCTTCTCTTTGATTTCTCGTATTCCTTTCATCAGATACTCTTTCAAACATTCTGCTCACCTCCCAATAGCCAAAAAAAAGGACCGTGGCTTCTACTCGCCACGGTCCTTCATACTTCCTTATCGTTATACGATCTTATACCTCACACGACGGAAGAAGGCGTGGCACAGTACGGCATCACCGGATACCCGGTTAAGATAAACGGTTGCCGGAACTCTCGTTCTAATGGTCATCAAACTATGCCTCCTTCCAAATAAGTCTCTATCGCTGGAAAATTATAGCACAATGAACAAGCAATTCAAAGCATTTTGTCTAAGATTTTCTAAAGTCAATCTTAATTTTGACAACCTTATTTTGTCATGTGCTAAATAATTGTAGATGGAGCTACGAATCTTGAATCATAGAAAGGTAGAAAACTTCGTGGACTCAAAAAGGTACTTCAGTCCTTCTAGAACGACTGCGAACGAAAAGGGATAAGGGAAGATCCTTACTTGAACAGCCGGTAGACAAGTTCGCTGTTGTGATCAATTACATCGTCAGTAAAAGGATCCCCGGGGAATAGGAAAACACTGCCCAGCCCGTATTCATGATCTATTGACTCTCCCTGCAGATCTGATAGCCCATCAAATAGAATTCCATCAAGTTCAGTTTCTTCGCCTGTTATTGTATCCTCGTACCTGTAAGGAATACCCATTTCTTCGATAAGTCTGTTGTATGTAGCTAGAACATCACTGCTGATTTCATCGCCGCTCCCAGTTATGATGAGTGTTCCCCCGTTCAAAACAAACTGCTTAATTATCTCGGCCTGTTGGGGCATGAGCATCTTAAGTCGTTCAAAACTTCCGCCAGCTCCGGGCAGTGGAATTATGAGAACATCGATTGTATTCAGTTCACCTTCCTTAAAAATCCTGTCGGCAGTCGAATACTTGTGACCACTTCCCTCAAGAGCCGCCTCCAATTTGCCTCTACTATCACTGGCATAGTTGACGTGACTTTTATCAAGTAAAACATTCAATGAATCCTCGCTCCTTATGTTAAGTTTGATGCTTGAGTATGGGACGGAATCAAGAAAGAAGGAGATGACTCCATCGTGCGCTTCTACTGTGTGCTGTGTATTCACAATCTTAGATTCGAATTCCTCCAGCATGACTGTCTCACTATATATTTCACCGCTTAGATTGGTTATTTGAATCAATGAGGAAGCTTCTTCGGAGGAGAGGTTCGAGATTTGGAAAGAGAGTGTCAGGCCTTCTCCTGGCTTAACGCTCTCTGGGTAAGCGCTAGGATTGTAGAGGTGCACAGGGTTTGATCTTTGAAACCAAATGGGTGAAGATACCGCTTCCTCGCCGTCGCTTCCCTTAACGTAAATGAAGAAATACTGGAACCCGGTTTCAATATTCGCTCGGATGCTGAGATCTAACTCATGGCTGTCGACCAGGAACTGTGCAAATATCCCATCCCGAGAAAAAATCTTCACTGTCTCCAGAGGATCGTAAGCAGTGTCTTCGATTAGAATTCTCAGATCCACTTGATCGACGTCATAAACAACATCTCCCATAAACGCTTCTTCGGTAGAGAAGTGAATCTTAATGTTCTTATCTTCAGTTGCATATGTTCTTCTTTTCATAAATGCTTCCAGTATGGTTTTTTCGCTTAGATCAGTAGCATAGACGGCTGTTCTTGAATCGTTTGCTCCTCCCCAGTTGGGTTTGTGATTGTCCTGACCGAGAGTCGCACCAATGTGCCATCCCTTTCCCAGTGCATCAATGTAGGCTGAGAACATCTCATCGACAATCGTGTCGTTTTCCCACCAATTTCCATTGCCAACTTCAATCATATTCATATAGAGATCTGCTTGTGGGGAATACTGGAATTCCTTGAAGTTGTCTCCGAAATCTCTCACAGGATGGTTGAACTGGCCGACCGCACCGTGCTCTATTATCCAGTCATACAGGTCCCAGAGATCCGACTTGACTCTATCCGTCCAGTCACTTGTGCCGTACACGTTTATATGTCCAGTACCGGTTGCTGTCCATTCAAAACCCGCGAATGCAGCAAAGAGCTGAGATGAGGCTTCCTTCGCAGCCTCTATTGTTGCAACCAATTTGTCCCTCCCGTCCGGGAGCTTCTGAGCAAAATAGTAGGCATGATCGGTAATTGCAAGAAAGTCAAGATTGGGTACTTCTTTGGCGAATGAGTAGGCTTCTTCCGGGAAACCCGTGCCGTCTGAGTAAGAAGTGTGAGAATGGGGATTTCCAAAGTAGAGATTGAGTTCGCTGCCCATCAAGACAGTCGATGCTAAAGTGAGCAACACAATGATGGCAAAGCTTTTCATAAAATCACCCTTTCCTTCGTCTCATATTTGTAAACACTGAATTTTGAGGCATTGGCAAGATCTAATCGATCCAAATACCCTTAATGCCATTATCCAGCTCTTCCTTAATCGCTTTTTCTACGTTCACCCAGGTAGAGCCTGCTCTGGAACATCTTCGAGAAGTCCGTCCACTTGCTTTCGTTTGAAGTCATCAACGCATGAGTTTCAAAATTGTCAAGCCTTGAGTCAAGATTGTCACAGAGCCAAATTATTATTGATTCACGGGTCTTCGGGGTTACAGGTGAACCGAACTGTACTTCTCCATGATGACTGAGCACTATGTGAATCAACTTCCTCCTGGTTTCCTCTGGAAAGCCTTCGATACTGGAAATCTCCATATCAATCAGTCTTGCTCCAATGGAGATATGTTCCTCCAAGTAACCGTCATCAGAGTAATCAAATTCGAAAGCTTCAGTGGTATAGGTTTTTACCTTTCCAAAGTCATGAAAGAGTCCACCAATTACAACGAGGTCTCTGTCGATGTTTGCGCCGGAATCTGATACCTCTGTCAATGCAAGTGCATATCTCACCACAGAGAGGCTATGTTCTGCAAGACCACCGATTCTGGCATGATGATACATCTTTGCCGCAGGAGCTTTGAAGAAGCCTGGACAGACCCCGTCATCTGAAATGAGCCGCTTGGCAAGAGTTTTCATATAGTAGTCTTCTACTGACTCTATGAGTGCCGAGACTTCAGACTTAATTCTTTCGAGGTCTTTGACGACGGGCAGTAACTGCGAAATCGAATCGGAACTGTAGCTTTCCATCTCGTCTATTGAGAAAAGCCTTCTAATTTTGATACTTAATCCGAATCTATCATCTACTAGATAGTCCGCAAGGGCCACATTACCGGCAACCGGTTCCAGGCATCCCGATTCACTAATCCATGCTTTTGCTTCCTTTCTATTCTTGGAATCTCCAACTACACAATCATAGTAAGGGCCCCTGTTCCCCTCGACCTTCTTGGCACCAAATATGAAGAAGAAGCCTTGCTTCAAATTGACGAAATTCTCGACCCTGTCAGAAGAAGGATCATACTCCCTCAGGATTTCGGAAAGGACCGGATAACTGCCACTCTTCCCTTCAATCATTGTAATTCTCCTCGATGGAGTTTTTGAAGTCTTTATAGTCGAGCATCTTAATAGAGAAACCTACTCCTCATTCCTTCTTGAGGCAGACTTCATAAGCAATTTTATCATTATGAAGAAAGCGATCGTAGCCAGAAATGTTGTTGGATAACCTTCAATGAAAATCATGATACTCTTCGAAACGGCTTCGCTCATCGTTGAAGCTCCTTTCATCTATAGAAAAAGTGCGAGTACTATACTGCCAGCCAGAACAGAACCAATCTGTCCGGCAACGTTTGCACCAGTTGCATACATTATCAGGAAGTTATTTGGATCTTCTTCAAGTCCCATCCTGTGAACAACCCTGGCGGACATCGGAAAGGCAGATATTCCAGCTGCGCCTATCATGGGATTTATCTTCTGTTTTCTAAAGAGGTTGAATGTTTTTGCAAAGAGAATCCCGCCCATGGTATCGAGTATGAAAGCAACGAGTCCCATGAGAAGAATCAACAGAGTCCTTTGATTTAGAAACGCGCTTGCCGTCATCGTCGAGCCAATAGCGATCCCCAAAAAGAGAGTGATGATGTTGGAAAGCTCATTCTGGGCAGCATTACTAAGTTTGTTAAGGACTCCGGATTCTCTTATCAAATTCCCGAACATGAGCATTCCGATCAATGCAACGCTTACTGGAGCAATAATTCCGGCAAGAAGTGTAACGAGTATTGGAAACAGTATCCTGACATACTTGGGAACTTTCTCGGTTCTATTATCCATTCTGATCCTTCTTTCTTCTTTCGTAGTAAGCAACTTGATTATAGGTGGTTGAACAACAGGCACCAGAGCCATGTATGAGTATGCGGCGACTGAGATCGGTCCGAGCATGTGAATGGCAAGTCTACTTGCGACATATATGGATGTGGGGCCATCCGCAGTGCCAATGATACCGATGGATATTGCCTCTCTGATATCGAATCCAAGTAAAGCTGCTACGATTATAGTAAGAAAGATTCCTAGCTGTGCCGCTGCTCCGTAAAAGAACATCACGGGCTTTTGAAGTAGAGGTCCGAAATCTATCATTGCTCCTATTCCAATGAAGATCAGAGCAGGGAATAGTTCATTTGCTATTCCGGCTTCATAGAGAATTGTAAGGACACCGTGCTCTCCGATGGCCGATGATCCCGGAATATTCGTGAGAATCGCTCCGAAGCCTATCGGCAAGAGCAGCATCGGTTCATATTGCTTCTTAATTGCCAGGAATATTAGAACTCCTCCTATTGCAAACATAATGAGATTTCCCGCGGGGACCAAAAAATTCGATAGCAAATTCATCACTGCTGCCTCCCAGATTTTAAGTCATCTCTCGAATGCAAAGAATCGAAAAACACTACGGATTCGGAACCGCTTCATCACATTCAATATTAATACAACCCGTAGCCCTTTTGATCAGAACGAAAAGGTTTTCACGCTTCCTTTCGAGACTTCCCAGGTAAACTTGATAGCTCCAATGATATGGTAGGATTTGTCTGTTGAGATGAACTGAGGAGGGAAATACTTTGGCAGCAGGTTTTCCTGAAGACTTTCTATGGGGTGTTGCAACGGCAGCTTATCAGATTGAAGGAGCCGATCTTGAAGAAGGTAAAGGTCCGTCGATTTGGTCGGATTTTTCCCACAAGCCCGGGAGGATAGATTTCGGGGAAAGTGGCGATGTTGCTTGTGACCATTATCACAGATTCACAGAAGATATTGATCTCATGACTGAACTTGGACTGAATTCTTATCGATTCTCCATATCCTGGCCGAGAGTACTTCCAAAGGGGAGTGGCACGACAAATCAAAAAGGTATTGATTTCTACGATAAACTGGTCGACAAACTTCTGGAAAGAGAAATACAACCTATTGTCACTCTGTATCACTGGGATCTTCCTCTAGATTTGCAGGCTAGATTCGGTGGATGGGAGTGCAGAGATATCAGTAATTACTTTGCCGATTACTCAAGTCTGATGTTTTACAGATTGGGTGACAGAGTTAAGTACTGGATCACTTTGAATGAACCTTACTGCTCTTCTCACGTGAGCTATCTTTGGGGTGAACATGCTCCCGGAAAGAGAGACCTGAAAATGTCACTTTCTGTCGCTCACAATCTCCTGCTTTCTCACGGTGAAGCAGTGAGACGTTTCAGAGAAGACGTCAAAGATGGCCTGATCGGTCTTACAAATGTCTCCACTTTTGTTGAGCCCGTGACGGATTCTAAAGAAGATCTCCGTGCTACAAAAATCTATGATCAATTCGTGAACGGTTGGTTCTTTGAAACTCCACTGACTGGTGAATATCCCTCTGAACTCTTTGCGCTCTTCGAAAATGCTGGACTGACACCAAATATCGAAAGCGAAGATATGGAAATCATATCGGTACCCTTCGACTTCTGGGGAGTGAATTATTACACAAGAAACCTAGTTAGAAGAGAAGAATCAAGCATACTAGGCACCGAAGTCGTTCAAGGAGAACTACCGAAGAGCGAGATGGGCTGGGAGATCTATCCGGAGGGGCTTGAAGCTTTTCTTTTCAAGGCCTACAAGCAGTACGGCAAGAAACCAATATACATTACCGAGAACGGCATTGCGTGCAAAGATAAGTTGTTGAATGGCTCCGTTGATGATCATCGTAGAATTGAGTATCTGAGACAGCATTTCTCCGCTGCTCTTAATGCAATAAAGGGAGGAGTGGATTTGAAAGGTTATTTTGTCTGGACCTTGATGGATAATTTTGAATGGGCGCGTGGTTTTTCCAAGAGATTTGGCCTGGTGTATGTGGATTATAATAATGATTTGAGACGTATTCCAAAGAAGAGCTTTGAATACTTCAGGGATTTCATTAGAACTATGTGAAACAGATTTCGAATGAATAGTGGGCGTTGTCGAGTTGTTTAATTTGTTGGCCATAGGAAGCCTTTCTGAACGGATTGGCGAAAACAGGGGTCATATGGAAGCGTAAGAGAGACCTTTTTGACAGGGGGTTTGCCAAATGATTGGAGTCATAGTCGATTCTGGATGTGATCTTCCCGAATCAATGAAAGCAGGTAATGACGTAAGAGTCATTCCATTGAAGATAATCCTCGATGGTAAGGAATATAGAGACAACATTGATATCACTGCTTCAGATCTTCTTCAGTACATGGAAGATAAGTTTCCAAAGACATCACTTCCAAGACAATCGGAAATCGGAGAGGCTTTTGACAGCCTTTACGAAAAGGGATTCAGGGAGTTCCTATATATTGGAATTTCCAGTGGCCTAAGTGGGACTCTTGGTCAAGTGAAGACTTTTGTCAGAGACTTCTCCGAAAGGCACTCCGATGTAAACGTTGAGGTAGTAGACTCGAAGAACATTTCGATTGGTTCAGGGCTGCTTGCTATGAAGGGGATAGATCTGGTCCGGCGAGGGTTGGCCTTTGAAGAGGTAGTGAGCGAGATCCGCGATTCTGTGAGTAAATCCAAGGTCTTCTTCTGCATACCTGTTCTAAAGTTTCTTAAGGCCGGAGGACGAATTGGAAAGGTTACCGCAACAATCGGGGATTTTCTCGATCTGAAGCCTGTAATAACCGTTGGCGAAGATGGGATCTATCACAGTGTTTCAAAAGAAAGAGGCATGAAGAGAGCCGTTAAAGCTTCGGTAAAGAAGCTCTTGCATTTCATTGAGGGCAAAAAATTGCTGCACATTGCCGCTTATACATCGGACAAAAGTGAGAAGACTAGAGAATTTTTCAATATGGCTGTAGGCGAGATTGAGGCAGCAGGAATAAGTGAGATAATTACTGGACAGATCTCTCAATCTCTTGTTTGTCACACAGGGCCCGGCTTAATTGGTGTTGCTGCAATCTTTGAGTAAAAAAAAGCCGCCATTGTGGCGGCTTAAATCGGGATATTCCAGGGGGTTTCAACATGCCTGTCCTTCATCCATACTTGGGGGGTAATGGGGGACTTGCATATCGGTACTCATGTGCTTTGTCTTTTTTAATGACCGTTCGAGCTTTTGGGGTTTCAGGGTTTCTTATCTATTTGATTTAATTCTACCCAAAGAAGTCGGGTTTGTCAACATAGTGGAGCAGGATTGTCGGCTTTTATTTGTAAACATTTAGTTAACTTGAAGTCCTGCTGATTCCTGAATTGATTCTCCCCGAATGAAACCTTTTCTGGTGAACGTTTTTATTTGAAACTTTGCAAATGGAGAATGCCTGTTCCAATATATTCATAGCCGGAGATGTATTAATTGGATAAAAATAGTCAAACGAGGGTCCTGTCGGTTTTTGAGGGTGCTATCTATAATGGTTTCTTCTTGATTACTCAGGGCTTCCTTGGGACCGGGCTTGCTCTCGAATTTGGAGCCTCTGAACCGGTTATAGCTTTGATCGGAGTTCTTCCATCTGTCTCACAATTTGTTCAGCTGATTGCTCCTTCAATTCTGAGAGCCGCGGGAAGCAGAAAGCGAGCAATGATGATCTGTGCTTCTGCAGGAAGATTATCTACGGCATTCATTCCGGTCACACTTGCTTTAGGAATAAACAGACAGTCTCTTCTGCTAGTAATTCTTTCTTTCTTTTCGCTTTCTGCAAGTCTTGCAGGCAATTTCTGGGTATCAATCATTAGAGATGTTGTCCCCTCTATAGGCTCTGCCAAGTTTTTCAGCATGAGAAACGTGACATTCACAATTACAAATATGCTTATAACGCTTCTGTACTCGTTCATTCTTGATTCATTTCCTGGGAAAACGGGATTTCTAGCCATCACTACTCTTGGAGTTATCAGCGCGGTAATAAGCTTATTATTGCTGGGTTTCCATTACGATCCTCCACATGAAATAAGCTACGGAAGAGGCTTATTCAAGGCTGTTGTGAGAGACAAGAAGTTTATGCCATATCTGCGCTTCTATTCTTTCTGGAGTCTCTCGATAGCAATCACTTCACCGTTTTTCGCTTATCATGAGCTGGTCAATATGAAGCTAGACTATTCCTTTCTCAGTTTACTTAACGTCTTTAGTTCGCTTCTAACGATGTTATTCTATCTATTGTGGGGAAAGATGGCTGATAAAATCGGAGGGCAGGCAGTTCTAGAGTTCGGAGTCTTTGGAGCGTTTTTGAAAACCTCACTGTGGTTGTTTATGGACAGTGGAACGGTATATCTTTTGTACATCGACACGTTGATTGGGACTGCTTCGTGGAGTGCTATAAACCTGTGTCTATTTACTACCATGCTTGAGCTCCTAAGAGGAGTAGATGTGCAGTCTTATTATGCATTGCTCTCATTCGCGAATGGCACCTCCGCTCTTGCAGGTTCACTTATGGGCGGATTTCTAGCATCATATTTGAACAGATATAGCTGGACTTTCAGCGGTCATCAATTCTTTGGAATTCAGATCCTTTTTCTTGTTACCTTCATTCTAAGAGGAATTTCTCTGATACTCTTAAAAAGAGTTAAGACTAGAAAAGTGGTATCTGTGTCCGGAATGGTTTTCAATTCTGCAGCCGTATTAGCCAATCGATTTGCGGCAAGACCGAGAGAGTTGATAGAAGTTCTCATACATAAGAACAAGTCAAGACAGAGAAAGGAGAATAATGATGGAAAGACTGATTAAGAGATTTCTAGAGTATGTGTCTGTAGAAACTACTTCCAGTTTCGAATCTAAGACATTCCCTTCGACTAATACTCAACTGGAACTCGCAAAAATTCTTAGAGCAGAGATGGAGTCAATAGGATTGAAAGAGGTTGTTCTGGATGATTATGGCTACGTAATGGGGACCTTGCCATCAAATATCGAATCAGACGTTCCCGTTATTGGATTTATAGCCCACATGGATACCAGCCCCGATATGAGCGGGAAGGACATCAAACCTTCGATTATTGACTATCAAGGAGGAAAGATACCGATCAACGAAGAGAAGAATATCTTTATTGATCCTGATCTCTATCCTGAGATGTGTGACTACGTTGGGGAGAGGCTTATTGTAACGGATGGGACTACTCTGCTTGGTGCCGATGACAAAGCAGGAGTCGCGGAAATTATAACCGCTATGGAGTACTTGATCTCAAATCCCGAAATCAAGCACGGAAAGATAAGAATTGCATTTACGCCGGATGAGGAGGTTGGAAAAGGGACAGAGCATTTCGATGTAGAGAAATTTGGAGCCGATTACGCTTATACCGTTGATGGAGGGGCTCTTGGAGAACTTCAGTACGAGACATTCAACGCAGCCAGTGTCGAAGTTGTTGTCAAAGGATTGAATATTCATCCAGGAAGCGCTAAAGGTAGGATGAAGAATTCTCTTCTGATTGCATGCGAGTTCAACGGCATGCTGCCTTCAAACGAGGTACCGGCTGTAACCGAGCAGCGGGAAGGTTTCTTTCATCTGGGAAGCATAAAAGGATCAGTGGAGGAGACAGTCCTCAAGTACATAATCCGAGATCATTCGAAAGAGAAGTTCGAAAAGAAGAAGAAGTTGGTTGTGGAAATAGCGGCTTTCCTGAATTCGAAGTACGGAGAAGACACGATAGCTTTCAATATGAAAGATTCCTATTGCAATATGAAAGAGAAGATCGAAGAAGAGATGATCGTAGTAGAGATTGCCAAGAGGGCCATGGAGAGTCTCTCAATAGAGCCAAGAATAGAGCCTGTAAGAGGAGGAACAGACGGAGCTCGTCTTTCTTTTATGGGACTTCCGACGCCTAATATCTTCACTGGGGGTCATAATTTTCATGGAAGATACGAATACATTCCTACCAGTTCAATGGACAAGGCAGTTAAGGTGATTGTCAAGATCGCGGAGCTTTTCTCTAGAGAGGAAAACTGGAGAAGCCGAAAATCAACCTTATGAAGAGCAGTGGTGGGAGTTCAAGAATGGCGGCGCGCTGATTGGTTGCCTTAACCCATAATAACTCTACAGTATTTTTTGTAAATAGTCTTATCGCGATTTCCCGTATCTTGGTCAAAGATGCAAAATTAATAGTAATTCGCACAATCTATGTGGATTTTGCGAACTTTTTTGGTTCTTAAGGTAGAGAGATCTTCGACCGAGGAATTTGCTAATCTTTTTGGTTTTTGGAGGTGAAGAATGTCAACAGGGTCCAGATTCATAAGGGGAAAAATCGGAAGAGGCAATCCCCTCTTCTCAATGTCTAGGGTAACAATAGAAACTGCCTTCTACGGAAATAATGTTGTGCCGGTCTTTTCGCCAAGTGAAGCATACAAGCTGGCTAAAAGCTCTCCAGGTACCATAGTCACAGATCTTCCAGTTTACAGACCTGAGAAAATTGGACTTGAATCCGACTCAAAAGTGCTTCTCTTCAACGATGGTGCCGTGACGGGAAGATGCGCATCCGCGAGAAGAATTATTGGAGAACCTGGAGTAAATGAAGCAGAATATGGAGCTAAGATTAGAGAAGCGATCTACAACACCAGGAGACAGAAAATGTATCATGCGCAGGCTTATATAGGGCTCGACAGAGATTTCATGGTCAAGGCCCACCTACTTGTTCCCGAAACTCATGAGAACCTGATCTACAATTGGTTGTTGAATTTCCAGCCTATAAACGAGTGCTACAATGAAATGTATGAGTCTTCGGAAAGATGCGAAAATGAAGGAGACATCTTTGTTTTTTCCAATCCAGATTGGCAACATCCCGACCACCCTTTGGGTCTTTCATTCTTCGATCCGGAGCACAACTGCGCAGCTATTCTTGGGATGAGGTACTTTGGTGAATTCAAGAAAGGAACCCTAACCCTAGCGTGGGGATGCGCTAACAGACAGGGTTTTGCGGCCTGTCATGGTGGGCAGAAGAGGTACAATCTGAAGGATAGGAAATTTGTTGTGGGATTCTTTGGCCTCTCCGGGTCAGGAAAATCCACTCTGACGCATGCTAAACATGGAGAAAAGTATGACGTAACGGTCTTACATGACGATGCGTTCGTGATATCTTCTTCCGATGGGTCCTCCGTGGCGTTAGAACCTTCCTACTTTGACAAGACTTCGGATTATCCTTTGAGCAGCGAAGATAACAAATTCCTTCTGTCTGTTCAGAATGTCGGGGCCACCCAGGACGATGAGGGAAAAATTGTTATTGTGACTGAAGATCTTCGCAACGGTAATGGACGGGCAATCAAATCAAAGCTTTGGTCTCCAAATAGAGTAGACAAATTTGACGAGCCTGTGGACGCTATTATCTGGTTGATGAAGGACCCATCAATTCCTCCTGTAATAAAGGTTAAAGATCCCGTTTTAGCATCAGCCATGGGTGCTACTCTAGCAACAAAGAGAACCTCTGCCGAGCGGTTGGCACCGGGAGTTGATCCCGATGCACTTGTTATTGAGCCTTATGCCAATCCGTTCAGAACATATCCACTATCTGACGATTTTAACCGTTATCTTGAACTGTTCGACAGAAGAAATATTGAATGTTACATATTCAATACGGGACACTTCGGTCAAACTAAGGTTCCGAAAGAGCTTACACTCCGAATTCTTGAGTCAATTGTCGAGAACCGCGCTGAATTCGTTCCCTGGGAACCGTTCCAGAAACTTGAGGTAATGGAGATCGAGGGTTTTCAGCCCGATTTATCTGACGAGGATTACAAGAAGCTTGTCAGAGACAGACTG
This sequence comes from Mesotoga sp. BH458_6_3_2_1, assembly GCF_003664995.1. Lineage (NCBI taxonomy): Bacteria > Thermotogati > Thermotogota > Thermotogae > Kosmotogales > Kosmotogaceae > Mesotoga > Mesotoga sp. BH458_6_3_2_1. The sequence continues at coordinate 28,177 of NZ_JFHL01000018.1, forward strand.
GTTGACAGGTTGAACTTCCTTCGCGCAAGAGAAGTGGATAGAGGAGGTTTCGACAGAGTACCTCAAGAAGCAGCGGATTCAATTTCATCACTAATTGACAAACTTAAGTAGTCATAATAGCTATCGAGGCCGCCATTAGGCGGTCTTTTTATTATCAAAGAAGAAAAAAGGTTGGTCTTCAAAAAAAGGATTCCTGACTGGCGTCAGGAATCGAAGGGGGAATTGCTACGAAACGAGGAGTTGTCCGGATTGCGGCTAACTGTACTATGTCATCGAGTACATTATGAACACATTGTGACTGAAGTTAACCGTCAACCTTTCAGAGATATTATACAATTTATTCTCAAAGAAACCAAATCGTATTTGTTATGTAAATGGATGTGCAAATTGAGTCACGCTTGATTGGCATGATTGGCATTGATCTATATTCATATTTCGAAATGTTATGTTATAAGGCACAAGGACTGTGAGATGCAGAATCAGTGAAATCCGATAGACAACATAGCTGTTACCTTCTTAGCTTAATATGGTTTTGAGAAAATCTTGTCTTCAATTCGCTTGGCGGGAGGTATACGTTTGAGGGTTCTAGTAACTGGTGCAAGAATGTGGTACGCAATTAATACCATAAGGATTCTAGCTAAAGGTGGCCATGAAGTGTTCGCCGCCGACAGCAGAAAGTTAAGTGCGGGGCTTTATTCAAGGTACCTCAAAGGTAAGTTTGTCTATCCTTCTGTAAGTGAGAATGGCGAAGCTTTCGTTCGTTGCGTTTTGGAAAAGATAGAGGAAATGGAAATTGACGTTTTGTGTCCAACGTTTGAAGAGGGCTTTGTATTGAGCAAGCATTCAGATTTGCTGCAGGGGCGAGTCAAGATGATGATTCCTTCTTATGAGCATATTAGGCTGCTACACGACAAATTATCCATGACCAGTTACGCCAGGTCTCTCGGGATAAGCGTTCCTAGGACGATGCTTCTGGAGAACTTTGAACCTGCTGACAGCAGCTTCCCGGTAGTGATAAAACCTAGAAATCTTCGCTCTGCTGAAGGCGTTTCAAAAGTCAACTCACATGATGAATTCATCAAATATTCGAAGGACCTTGATGGTGACAAGTATCTTGTCCAGGAGTGGAAGCATCCCTACCAAATATGTACAACTGGTTTAGCTTACAATGGTCAACTCATAGGAAACATCATCTATCACAATTTGAGAGAGTATCCGGAATCAGGTGGAATAGGCACTTGCAGAATCTCGATAGAGTGTGAAGAGGTGCTTGGCAATGTAAAGAAGATTGTCAGTGATCTCAACTATTCAGGGTTTATATCAATGGATTTTCTACATGACAGAGATAGCAATGGATACTATCTTGTAGACGTCAATCCCAGAATGAGTCCCGGATTACTGGTGGCGTACACTTCTGGATTAGATATGGTAAGCGCCTATATCGATTTGGTGATCAGAAACAAGGTTGTCCGACTATCCCCTTTGAAAATCGGGAACGGAACCTATACGACCGCTATGGAGATTGGCTGGTTTTTCAGCACGCTGTTTAAAGGGAAGTTCGGTAATCTGAAAGGCTTCTTCAGAAGTAGAAAGAGACTTAAGGATGATTCCTGGGACGTGCGCGATCAAGCACCTTTTTTCGTCATGCTCATGGCAATGTTAAATACAGCCATTTTCGGGCCTCTAAAGGGAGGTCAGACGAAGAGTTTTTCTCTTGGAGCAACCTGTGATATTGAGAGTCTCGATGAAGAAGAGAATTTAAATGAGAAAAGGCAAGTAGTGTGACCGGCAATCGATAGACCAGAAAAACGCTGCCCTTGCAAGGACAGCGAAGCGGTCTAAGGGTTAACTCGAAGATATTTTACCACATAAGTCACCTCTTCAGCCATTGTGAGAAGTCCTTTCTGAAGAAGCCATCTTTTAGTTTGCAGAAAAAAGTATTTTCGTTGTATACAGTTTGCAGCGATTTACGAGTTTCTTGGAAAGCGATCGTATGCTAAAATAGCGTTCGTTGTGAGTCAAGATCAGGGCAAACAATTGGTTCTCCAAATGAAAGAAGTCTGATGCCAAGCAAGTTAGCTTTAGTCTTGATAAAGTTCTTTAGCTCACGGGATTTTGGGGAGCTACAGGAATACATGTCTCCGTATGTTTTTCTATATATTTCGGTCAGGCCGGGAAAGTACTGATCGAGTTTCTTGTAGTAATACTCTCTCTGTCTATCTCTCAAAGTCATTCCAGTTGAAGCATACACGAAGCTTGCACCTGCATCTTTTGCAGTTGTAAGTATAGCTGAAAGATTGTCCTCATCATCTTCAATAAACGGTAGGATTGGCGTCATAGCAATTCCCACATGGATACCCCCATCAACAAGAGCTTGGATAGCTGCAATCCTTCTGGAAGGTGAAGGTGCCGCTGCTTCAATCTTGTTTGCTAACATTTCATCAGTTGTAGTGAGCGTGAATACCACCGAGCAGTATCGCTCAGAAATGTCTTTCAGTAAATCCAGATCTCTCGCTATCAGGTCGCTCTTTGTGGTTATTTGCACCCCGAACCCACAGTCACGAATTACCTCGAGAGATCTTTTCGTAATCTCTAGCTCTTCTTCTGCCGGCAAATAGGGATCGCTCATTGATCCCGTGTAAATTATGCCCTTCTTTCTCTTTCTTTTCATTTCTGTCTCCAAGAGTTCTACAGCATTTGACTTGTAGGCGACGTCTTCGAAATCATCTATTCCATAGCACAGGCTGCGAGAATCGCAGTAGATACATGCGTGTTGACAACCACGATACGGATTGTAAGTGAATCTCTTATAGCTGGTGGATCGCTCCCGAAAAGGTGAAATGATCGTCTTAGCAATAATCTCCCTCATATAATGATAATACTTTACCAGATATCAACGGAGGTTCAGATGGAGATTCGAAACGGTGATTATACAGTGACCGACAATAAAGAGATGGTTAGTAGAGATCTAGTTAAGCGATATATTCTCGATAGTTCATACTGGGGGAAGAATCGAACTGAGGAGCAGATTGATAGATCTATCGATAGTTCACTGTGTTTCTCTCTGCTTATGAATATTGAACAGATTGGATTTGCGAGAGTGATAAGCGACTTTGCTACTATATACTATCTTGCAGACGTGTTTGTATTGGAAGAATTCAGAGGAAATGGTCTTGGAAAATGGTTGGTAGAATGTGTTCTGGCCCACGAAAAACTGAGAGGACTTAGGGGAATGCTAAATACAAAGGATGCGCACTCACTATATGAGAGATTCGGCTTTAATGTTGCTGAACCTCAAAGTACTATGATCAGGCTTCCTTAGAAGTTTTGCGTTTCAATTATGAATCATGCTGACGATGCTGGTCAAACAGGGTTTTTGAGCGGCCGCTATCATTTCACGAGTATCTTTCCTCCAAAAATCCCTCGTTCCGGAGAACGACCTACCTCTGACGATCAAGGTGGGTTCAAAACCGTTCAGCGTTTTCTAGACAAGCGGTTCTTTTCCCGCAAAGCAAAGACTGGCCACCGAAGGTGATTGCCCTGCACCAGCAAATAAGTATTATCCGTTCTGTTTCCTTCTACCCGGTCTTGTTAACCCGTGTTTCCTAACCCACTCTTTTAACCCGATCCTTTGTTGCCCCGCGGAGCGGAGCCGTCCTACGTCAGCAGGCCGGCTTACAAATCGTGTCCCGCCTAGCTGGTGTCTTGATCTTCATACCTCTATCCTCGGTCCTCTTGAATCTGTCCAGCCTATTTCTCAATTTGTTGGTAGGGACCCTGGATCTAGTGTTATTCCCTTATCTGCTATAATGATTTTTGTAGAACGTGCTTGAAAAACGTGTTCATTTTCGGATAGAGTTGTTTGTTGTTTTCTGCAAAGAAATTAGACTAGCAGCCCTTTTGGGAGTGATTTATATGGGATTTTTCGAAGGTGCAACCATGGTAATCTTTATCTTTTCTTATGTCCTGTGGGCGGGTGGAGGGTTGCTTGTTTCAGTGTTTATGTTGCCCATGCGTGACCCCAGAACGGAAGCTCAGGTGCAGGGTTATCTCTATACTTTTTGGGAGACCATAAGAATTTCTGCGATAGCAATAACGTTGGTTGTCGTAGGCGCCGCGATCTCGATAATATTTATTAATTCGGCTTCGGTTATGTGGAGTCTGATTTTCTTCATTTCTGTGGCTATAACTTCTTTTCTCTGGTATGGTGCTGACAGGGTTATGAGAAAAGGAGCCAGTGATCCCAGATCTATCATTGAAGTTGATAAGCGGAATTTCGAAAGATATCTGGTCTTCGCCGATCTCTTTATAGGCCTTTCAATAGTATCGGCAGCTTTTCTAGTACTATGATTGCTCTTCCAACAATATTGAGAGTTCCTGAAGATCCCTCTGCAAAATCTCTCTTTCTTCAATTATCTCCAGAAGTCTTTCTTCTGCCTGCTCTACGTTCCGCTGGAGTTGTTGTAGCTTCTCATAGTCAGTCGCATACAGGCCCATCTTAAGTTGGGCACTTTCTACATCCTTTGACAAATTCTGCTCCTCGTCAATCAGTTGTTGAAGCTTTTCGACGATTGTTTTCTTTTTGTTGGAGAGTTTCCGCTTCTCCTGAAAACTGAGCCTAGCCTCTTCATTGCCCGATGAGTCGACGTCTCTTTGGTTCCTCCTAAGATACTCTCCCACTGAGGATACAAATCTTAACTTCTGTCTGTCTATCATTAAAAAGCGATCACACACGTTTTGAACAAACTCTCTGTCGTGGGAAACAAGGATTATGCAGCCTTCGTATTCCTTCAATACTTCTTCGAGACTCTCAATCGACCAGATATCGAGATTGTTTGTCGGCTCATCCATGACCAGAACGTTTGGTCGAGAGAGAATTAGTTTAGCCAGGGCCAGCTTAGTTCTTTCTCCCCCGCTTAATGATGAAATCGGTTTGAATACATCATCACCAGGGAATCCGAACCTTCCTATATACTTTCTTACTTCGTAATCGGGTTGACCACGCATCATTTGCCAAATCTCGGTGATCACATCATTCGAAGAATTAAGATCCTCGGTCAGCTGCGAAAGATAACCCCAACGAACGTTGTGCCCCCATGTAACCTCTCCTACGTACCCCTCAAGATTCTCTGTTATTATCTTCAGCAGGGTTGTCTTCCCGCTACCGTTAGGACCCAGAAGGCCGATCTTGGTTCGTCTGTGAATTTCTGCAGAAGAACTACTGAAGAGTTTCCTATTTCCAAAGCCGAATGACAGTCCTTCGATCTTCAAGACCGAATAACCTGTCCTATCTGGCTGAGGAAGCCTGAACTTGGTCGGTCTCATCTCTTCATCTGGAATATCTACTGATTCTAACTGCTCTTTAAGCCTGTCTCTTTGCTTTTCTTTGTTGATTGCCTGCTTTATGAATTTTTCCTGGCCCCAGAGTCTGTAGCGTTTTGCAACGGCGTCCAGTCTTTCGATTTCCTTCAGGAGATTCTCTCTTGTTCTTAAGCCACTTTTGACCATAATCTCTCTATCTGACTGGTACTTGTCATAGGTTCCGGTGAAATCCCATAGTGAGCCACCATTCAACTCCCAGAATCTGTTCCCGATGTTTCTGATAAGATATCTGTCATGAGTTACTACAAGCAAAGCGCCTTTATAGTTTTTCAAGAAATTCACAAGCCACTCTGTCGATTCAAGATCGAGATGATTTGTGGGTTCATCCAGTAACAGAAGATCGTAGTCGACAAGGAAGAGCTTTCCAAGAGAAATTCTTGTTAGTTCTCCTCCACTAAAGGTTTCGAGACGCCTATCCCAGTCTTGTTCAGAGAATTCAAGTCCCACCAGGATGCTTCTAACTCTTCTTTCATAGGAATAGTATTCCTCCGTGTCGGGAAGAATGCTGGATTTATCCTGCATATAATAGTCCATAAGACTCAATTGTCCATCTGGGATTCTGCTTTGAATCTGATATCCAATCCGCACACTTGTGGAGTGAAAGGTCTCTCCTTCAGTCGGCAGGAGATCACCAGAAATTATTCTCATGAGAGTTGATTTTCCGCTGCCGTTCTTACCAAGAAGGATTATCTTGTCTTTCTTGTCGATCGAGGTTGAGACTTCGTCGAACAGAAAGTCCTGGCCATAATCATGTCCTACCTTACTCAAAGTTATCAGCATAGAGCTCCCTTTCTCATTCTCATTCAGTCACAATGATACATCATCTGAGACTATTTTGAAGAAGGGACTTTCTGATAGAGATCACGCTTGGTGGACATGTGCTATCTTTGATTATGTGAAATAATCGGGTGGTGCATTAGTTTGAAGCTCTGGCTTCCTTTTCTTATTGTTCTTACAGCATTTCTGGCGATATCATACATTTGGGGATTCAATTTCTTCAGAAGCCCAGATCAAGTCTTTCTGCAATATGAGAAGGCGATGCTGGATTATGCTACTCAGATTCGTCTTCAACAACAGGCCGGTTCACGGGTCGGTCTTAGCGGTCACGAAATCGCTCTTCTCAGAGAGATGGCAATTGTCGAGCTTGAGGGAGATATGAAGAACCTAATTCTAGATTTTCGGAGAGATTGGTCGGTAATGCAGCGCCATTACATCCAGTATGCGCGCCTTTCCAATAACTGGTTTGAAAATGGGCTGTCTGGTTCGATATATACTCAAGATGATCCGGAGTACAGTGAATATCTTGAACAGTACGAGCTACAGGATGACCCTGAGAGTTACTGTGTGATATTCATTCCAAAATCGTCTGATCAAAGCGTTTTTAGCGAGTTCAGAGGAGCACGAATATACTTTCTACAGAGAACAATATGGGGTTACAAGATCGAATGGGGCAGATCTTTGATAGATTTGATTCTCGGTATGGATATTTCATCTGTATCAGTGTGAAATGTAGTAGTCTTTCAAGTTAGACTTTTGACTGCATAGAAGATGTTTTGATATGAGTAACCGTTTGTAGCTATATAATCTCTTTGATGACGATAGTCATCGCTCTGAGCACTTTTCAAACAGGAGTTCTCGTTTTTTATGTGGAGTTTTCTGGTATCCTTTTATTGAAAGTATTTCATTCAGTTGTTGCCGGAGGAAATGATGTTATTGAAAAGAGTGAGTGAAAGAAGAAGGGAAAAGAAGATATCAAAGACAGAAGGAAGAATTTCGAAATCTCAGAATGACAAAGAAAAGGAAAGACTTCTGAAAGAACTGGGTCACCTAAAAGAAGAAAACGGGGATTTCGGTGGTGCCATAAGGGCAATAATAGAGAGACTCAAGATTTCCACGAGTAACGAGACGTTTGAAGAACTAATCGATATTTGTGGAAAGGCAGATGACTCAATAAGGCGTGCTTTTTCAAAGGAAATTGCTCGATTTGCAGGAGAATTCGATGATTACCATTGGAAAAGAATGGTTTTGGAGTATTCAAGCGAGGATTCTAACCCGGCTATAGATTTGGTTCTAGACTGCTACAGAGCGTCTCATAGATTGATCTTCGCGCGAGCAGCCCTCGAGAAGATTGAAGAAGCCCTTATAGGTGAAAGTGGAGAAGCGCTCTCTAAAATGAAAGAGATCTATGTGACGGTAATTACTGAGGCAGGTGAGATCTCAAGGGAAGATCAATTGGATCTTCTTCTAAGAGCTATTCACTTTACCCGCTCGACGATCGGTGACGAGATGATGTACCTGGATTTTGCAATCAAGTATATAATCCTTTCTTCAGTGGAGAGAGATTCAGCCGAAGTTGTCAGCGATCTGGTTGAGAGAATTGACAGATATATCGTTCTTTTTGTAGGAAAAGAGGAGTTGTTGCTGGACAAACTGGATGCCATCTTGCCGAAGATTCAAGAGGTTGAAGGAAGAAGACTTCTGCTTAAGAAAATGAGGGATATCGCCCGGCTGGTTTCCGACAAGAGATATGAGAAGTACGCAGATAGTTCCGACGAGGCCAATGATATTGAGGCGTTGAAGAAGAACTGTACCTCGTCCGAATTGAAGGCTAAGACAAAGGATGCAAACAAGGCGGATCTTCAAATCCTAGTAGGAGATTACGAAAGACTTATCGAAGCCCTTCAATCACCCGAAGAGAAGCTCGTTTACATAAGGAAATTGGGAACTCTGTTCAGGGACCGTCTCGAAGAGTACTACAGAGCGCTTGATGTCTTTGAAGAAGGGTTGAAGTTGAAGAGCGATGACATATCTCTTTGGCTTGTGAAGGGAATGACTCTGGAGAAGATTGCAAGAAACGAGAGTGATCCCGATAAAGCGTCGATCTTCTGGAAAAAGGCATATGATCACTATCATACAATTGCAGAGACTTTCGAAGAGCAAGAGGTGAAGCTTACCGCTATTGAGAAATGTGCGATGATACATGCGGAAAGATTGACCGGCGTTTAGGTTAATAGTAACTCTACCGGTCGTCATGTTTCGGGGGGCGACTTTAGATTCTCCGAAAGAGTAGTTGTGCTCAACGGTTAAGAAAGGGAATGGGAAGAATCAAATCTTTTGTCTTCACTGCATAGGATGCTCCGGTCGTTATAATGGACATGTATGAAGAAAGTGAGGTGCAATACAGCAGTAGATAAGCGCAAATGGGAACCAGCAACTCTCATTCGAGGAGCTGTTTCTTCTGAGGCTGATGTGAGGGAAGTTGCGCACTTTTTGTGAGGAAGTCAGGTCAATCATCATTTTGATTAACAATGCCGCCATCGGTTGGACCGAACGCTTCTTGAAAGGGTATCGATGACTGGGAAAAAGTAATTGACGTCAATCTTACCGCTCATAGTTGATTATTAGATGTTGTGTTCCTTATCTTTTGGCTTCTGAACGCTCTAGCATATTTTACAGTGCCCCGACAAGAGTGTTAGCCGAAGAATGATTTACGAAACCAAATTGGGCTTCAAAGGGTGGCCTTTTAGTCTTAAAGCATTCATCGTCAGTTAGTTTGTGACCAAGGATAAGGTCAGATGCCGTGAGTCCTTGCTGGATTGATGTCTCATTTCATGACAATAGGTCAGTATTAAGATTTTCCGGGTTAAGGGATAACGTGCACAATCAGCATGCTCAAGATAGGAAGATGCGGCAGAAATCGATCTCATTCAAAATGGTGATTAAGCCTCTTTTGTCGCAGGTGAGAATTTTGCCATGGCTGGACCAGAAAGATGACTTATGCTGAATAGGAGTGGATTGGCTTGAGCAAAAGACTGGATGGAAGAAAGGTCAAGTCTCTCATTGAAATGCTCTCAGGGTATCATAGGATGAGGGGAAGTAAGGACTACAGCGAATCAATGTATTCCCTGAAGGGCTACCTTCTTCGCGCCGGATTTCCGAAGGAGAGATTTCATGTATTCGAGTATCCTGCCGACGGAGTTACCAAAACGGGAAACATTCTTTCTACACTAGCTTGGGAACCAGTATATGGAGAACTCTGGCTGGAAGCGCCCGAAAGGGTTTTCGTAACTTCCACGGCGGTGACGAAAGTCTCCCTTGTTTCTGGAAGTGGAAGCAGTGATGGTTGGGAAACGTTACCTCTTGCAATATATAATGGCAAGGGTAACTACTCGGGGAAAGCAGTTCTTGCCAACGATGATCCAGTGAAGGTCTTTCAAAATGCGGTGGTCGAGGGCGGAGCGAGATGTCTTGTGTTGTGCCATATGAGAAAGGCCTTTGAGGAAATTGGCCGCAGTTTGAACGATTTGCCTCAAATGACCAATTACTTGACAATTCCTTATGACAGGAAGTCTGCCGATCTAAATGCTGTAGCCTTTTCCGTCACCAAGGAAAAGTTCGACATACTCCTTAATCACGCGAAAAACGGGAATGCGGCTGTAGGATGTAGAGTCGAAACTAAGATGACTGAAGGTAATTTTGAGGTACTCCAGATAGATGCTACCGGTTTCAAAGAAGGTCCGGACGTGCTGATAACCGCTCATTTGTGTCATCCTTCGCCTGGGGCTGATGATAATGCAAGTGGCGCGGCTCTTGCCACGGAAATAGCAAGAATTCTTAATGATGAGAAATTCCCTTTTTCTGTGAAGATTGCTCTTGTTCCCGAGTATCTGGGTAGTGTTCCCTACGCGCTTCAGCTTAAGGAAGAGAACAGGCTTCCAATGTATACAATAAATCTCGACATGGTTGGTGCCGATCAGGATAAGACCGGTTCGACTTTTATCCTTTCTGAAGTACCGCCCTATCTTCCGCAGAGATGGGGGCGAATCCTTGAACTCAATATCAAAAAACTATTACCTTCAAACTCAGGATATCCACTGAAGAGATTCGGAGAGATCCCCTTCATGGCAGGATCCGATCACTGTGCCTTCACTACTCTTGGAATACCTTCTCCGTTCATGGGTCATCTTCCTGATAGATTTTATCACTCCGATTTTGATACACCCCAGATGATGGATGAAGCAGAACTTGAATGGGTAGGACTATCGGCTCTCAATACTCTGGATCAGTTAGTCAAGCCGGATCCTGATTTGCTTCTAGAAGTTAAGGGAAAGATGATTGGTGAGCTTTATCGTATTCTGAAAATGGTAGCCGGCAGAGAGGGAAGTGACGATTTATTCGATCTTCTAATCTCGAATTACGAGGGGGAGGTACTGAGAAGGAGCTTCAACGATTCAGGCAATTTGCCTTCGTTGAGTCCGCTGGAGCCTGCTTTTGAAAGTTCTCTAGGTCTTGAATGGATCAAGACGTTTCCTCAGAATCTCAAAGATGAACTTGGGATAGATTTCGCAAGTATCGCAGACTTCACTGTAGGGGGTGCTGCTGTAATTGGAGGAAGAGAGGCAGTTGAGCTCCTCGCCAGTATACATTATAGAGTCGAAATAGAGAAAGTGAGAGTGCTTACTGGCTGGATGATAGAGAGAGGGTTATTGAGATCATGAGCTTGAGGCGAATATGCCTAATACTCCTCCTTTTGTCAATTACAGCGTTTTCTTCCGCGAAATTTGAGCTCAAGGTTGAAAGCGGTGTTTCAATGCCATGGAACGGCTCTCTTGAAATAGGAGGTTCGGAAAGCACAGAGCTTCTTGAGAGAAATAGCTTCCGTGCATACTTTGTGCCGACTGTGGGATATAGGTTTTCTCAAGAACATTTGATTGAGTTCAGCCTATCTCACTTCACTGTAAACAGCTCGTTTGAAGCAACAGGCACGGAAGTTCCCTTTAGATATGAATCTGCGTTCAGGCAGGATGCTATTTCACTTACTTACCGTTACATTCTGCCTGACCTGGATCGTTTCTCTCTTCAACTGGGTGTTCAGGGAAGGCTATCATTTAAGCGGATCACTCTTTCGGGTTCAAGAGAATACGATCACAAGCTGACGGATTTCTCTTTTGGGCCCGCGGCCGATATTAACCTTAAGATGAACGATCGGGTCTTCGTCGGTCTGGAGATATCGACGGGACTTGGAAAAGGGAATGGATTCGTTGATATTTTCGCAGGACTTCACTTCGTAGGTCCGTTCTACTACATTAGAGTTGGTTCCAGATACTGGTCTGTCACGAATTCTTTCGACAAAAATCGACTGTCTCTTTCTTTTGTAAATTTTGGTGCTCAGTTTAGCTCCAGCTTTTAGATTTCATTTTCCACAAAGGAAAGCGGGTCGAGTGAAGAGATCTTGACTATTCCAAGAATCGGAACGCCGAACTTTTCAAGTAATGACCGACCCTCTTCAAAGGTCTTTTCAATTAGTGCTGCAAAGCCTACAAGAGAAGCTCCTGTCTTGTTCGAAAGTCTTGCCAGAGCCTCTATTGTTTTACCGCTTGCAAGAAAGTCATCAACAATGATTACTCTGTCCTCACTTCCCAGATAATCCAGAGAGATGTTCAGTTCGACGATCCCGCCTTTAGTGTGTGAAGGGGCGGATTCGCTCAAATATCTTTGCATTGTTATCGGTCTCCTTTTTCTCGCGAATACCAGCTGAGCTCCCAGGCTGATGGCAGCCATTAAGGCGGGAGCAATTCCCGAACTCTCAGCAGTCAAAACCTTTGTCACTCCGCAGCTTCCGAAATAGTCGGCAATCAATTCACCTGCGCTCTTCATAAGCAGAGGGTCAATCTGATGATTCAAAAAGGAATCCACCTTTAGTATACCGTTATCCATAACTGTACCTCTGTTCTTAACGGCTTCTTCGAGGGAGGAGAGAATCTCTTTTCTGGAAAGAATTAGTTCACCCATTGATCAACCTCCAGCAACTATATGGTACTATGATCAACTATTTCTATATCCGTTTCTTGAAGATGAAATTCCTTTTGTGTAAGATATATTCAGTTGACAATCAGAAAAGAGTGGCCAACGTTGGAAGGTTCTGGAAACTGAAGAAAACATGGGATCTCATTTCCGATACTTCAGGAAACAGTGGCGGTGAGACATTTGTTTGTTAAGGTTTTCACAGCCGTACAATGAAATGTATAATAGAGCGTGCAGAATTAATGTAGGAGGTGGTCTAGTGAAGAGGAAGATAGCGGTAATACTGATTTCGTTCTTGATCGTTGCCACAGCTTCTTTTGGAAGTTACTTCAATGCCAACAACGTTGGAGGCTCAGTAATCTATTTTCCATTCCTTTTCGGAATGTTCTCAGTGAATGGGTACTACAGAATGGGTTTCGAAGTCTTCAATGCTTCTCGAACCGGGAATTTGAGTTTCACTCCTACTATGCTATACGTTGGTCCTACTCTCTCATATTCCGGTGCGCTCGGACAGATCTCCGGTCTAGAAGCGGGACTTGATGCTCGAATCCTTACAGGGGTTGAGAATCTCTCCTTTAACCTGTTTGGCAGAAGATTCATGCTTGCGCTTGGGTTGAGAGGGCAGGCCATGTACTCTTTCTTCAAGCCAACCGAGAAATTCAAGACGAGGCTCTCTCCGGAGATTAGCTTCATTGATGTAACCAGGATGACAGATAGGTTTAAGTTTTCCTTGTTCTTCTGGCCAATTCCAGTACTTCTTGGATTCGATATGTATTTCTAAAGGAAAAGCCCCGTTAAGGGGGCTTTTCTTATTTTTGTACGAGCTTCATAGGCTCACCACAGCAGACCAACTCTCCGCCGCCTGCTTCCTTAACTTCAACCACATTTCCACATATCTCACATCTGTAAACCTCACCAATGTTCTTAACCTTCATGATTCCACTCTCCTTTTTTGAAATGAAAACCTTGTTGTCTAATCCACAGTCAAATCACTTGGAGGTGCAGACAATGGAAAGAGTATTTTTCGCAGTTCTTTTCACCTTGTTTATTGTAGCCGCTGCAAACGCGCTTTATCAGCAGCCTCAAGCCACTTTCACTAACAACATGCAAAACGGAACCCTTGTCTATGGTGATAGTGCAATGCTAAGCTGGGACATCGTTGTCAGGAATAACAATGTTGCACTGAGCAACATTGATATATGGATTTCTAACAAAGATTCTGGGGCAAGAGTCGGTCTAAAATCATCTCCGTTCATTGAACCTGTCAGCTACAATCTCTACCTTGGGACATCTCCGACTCCTCAACTTTACGGGACAACGAGTTCAAATAGCTTCTTCATTGATAGGCTCTCACCTGACACAGTCTATTACTGGCAGATCGTGGCAATTGACAGCACAGGAAATAAATATCATGGTCCTATATGGTATTTTGAAACGAGATGATCATACCACTGGGTTTGGAGGTTCCTTTCCTTCGAGAACAGCGGCCACATTTCGTCCTACCATTATTGCCATCTCAGTTCTTGCTTCCTTCGTGGCAGATCCAATATGCGGAAGAAGAACTACGTTGCCGAGATCAATCAACTCCTGAGGTACTTCAGGTTCCTCTTCGTAAACATCAAGACCTGCAGCGGCTAATCTGCCACTCCTGAGAGACTCTATCAGAGCAGCCTCATTTACAATAGGTCCCCTTGCCGTATTTATCAGAACAGCTCCGGTTTTTATCATAGAGAGTCTCTTTTCGTTTAACAAGTGATATGTCTCTCTTGTCAGTGGGACATGAAGAGATATGAAATCAGAGCTTCTTAGCAACTCTTCAAGGCTTAAGTACCTTACGTTAAACTTCTCTTCCTCACTCGGCAGCAGTGGTTTCCTGTTGCAATATGCAATATTCATTCCAAATGCCTTTGCTCTTTCTGCAACCGCCTTTCCGATTCTTCCGAGGCCAATTATTCCCAAAGTCTTTCCAGAAAGAGAGGGACCGGTGAACAAATCCGGTTTCCACCCAACAAATCTGTGTTCTCTGACAAACCTGTCAGCTTCCACAATTCTTCTGCTGACGGCCAGCATTAATGACAACGTCAAGTCCGCCGTGGCATCGGTGAGTACTTCAGGTGTGTTCGTTACTCGTATTCCTCTCTTACGGGCTTCGTCGATGTCGATGTTGTTGTATCCGACAGCGTAATTTGCTATTACCTTAAGTTTTGGAAGTGATTCGAAAACCTCAGCGTCAATCTTATCTGATAGCAACGTCACAAGTCCTGCCGCATCTTTAGCTTTCTGAATAATCTCCTCTTTTTGAAGGAACCTATCCTCCGTGTTCACTTCAACATCGAACCTCTTTAGTAGAAGCATACCTTCATCAGGGATCTTGTAAGTGAAGAAGATTTTGTCCATTAAGCACCTCCTACGAAAATGATAACATCATTGCCGACAACGAGGATCGGAAGAAGCTACCTCTCTGATCCTTTTTCGGCTCTTATTAAAATTTCCGAGTTATCTGAATCAATTATCACTTTCATTCCTTCCTCCAGAGATCCGTCGATTATCATATCGGCAATCGGACCCTCTACGGATTTCTCAATCAACCTTCGAACCGGTCTGGCACCGTATTCCCTGTCATAACCTTCTTTTGCTAGATACCCAAGTGCTTCCTGGCTGATTTCGACAGAGATTCTCTGTTCTGAAAGCCTTCTCTCCATTTCCGATATCCTCATTTTGACGATACCTTCCATAGCTCTGCCATCTAGAGGTCGGAAAAGCACAACGGAATCCAATCTGTTAATGAATTCAGGTCTAAAAGCGCTACGCAGACCTTCTTCCACAACTGCATGAACTTGCTCCTTATCCGCTATTGTAGCTATTTGTTCCGAGGCTACATTGCTGGTCATGATTACAATTGTGTTTGAAAATGATACTGTCTTTCCCTTTCCATCAGTGAGGCGTCCATCATCCATTATTTGGAGCAGCACATTATGTACTTCTTTATGTGCCTTTTCAACCTCATCGAGAAGTATGACTGAGTAAGGCCTCCTCCTAACTGCTTCGGTTAGTTGACCTCCTTCTTCGTATCCAACATAGCCGGGAGGTGCACCGATAAGCCTGGAGACGGCGTGTTTCTCCATGTATTCTGACATATCGATCCTGATCATCGCATCTTCGCTGCCGAAAAGGATGAAGGCGAGGCTCTTAGCAAGCTCAGTTTTTCCGACTCCGGTCGGTCCCACAAACAAGAAGGAACCCCACGGTCGGTGAGGAGCATTTAATCCAGCTCTAGCGCGTCTTATTGTTTGAGAGACAGTTTTTACTGCCTCTTCCTGGTCCATGAATCTCTCATGGATTATTGACTCAAGATCGCGAAGCTTTTCACGCTCGGATTGAAGCATCTTTCCGGCTGGAATTCCCGTCCACTGTTCAACTATAGAAGCTACCACAGCAGGCGTCACGGCCTTTCCAAACGACTCATCAGATTCCCATTTCCTTTTCTCTTCCTGAAAGTCTTCATTCTTTCTCTCAGCCTCCATCTTCAGCTCTGCAGCAGCCTGATACTCTCCCTTTTCAGCAAGTGAGGTTATCTGAGAGTCTAGATCCTTGATCTGGCGATCAAGAAGTCTTAGCTTTTCAGGCATGTAACCCGTTCGAAGTCTCACAAATGAAGCCGCTTCGTCAACAAGATCTATTGCTTTGTCTGGAAGATAACGGTCTGTTATGTACTTTACGCTAAGGTCGACGGCTGTCCTTAGAGCATCATCTTCGATTTTTATTTCGTGATGCTTCTCGTAAGTGGATTTCAGTCCTTCCAGAATTTCATAGGTTTCCTCAGGGGTCGGTTGATCGACCATTACTGGCTGGAAACGTCTTTCAAGAGCTCTGTCCTTCTCTATATACTTTCTGTATTCATCAAGAGTGGTTGCACCGATACATTGCAGTTCGCCTCTGGCAAGAGCCGGCTTCAAGAGATTAGCTGCATCCATTGATCCTTCGGCTGAGCCGGCTCCTACAACGCTATGGATCTCATCGATGAACAGGATCACTTCACCAGAGAGCCTTCTCACTGAATCGATGATGTCCTTCATTCTCTCTTCAAATTCTCCTCTGAATTTCGTTCCGGCGACCAATCTACCCATATCCAGAGCCAGAACGCTCTTGTCATTCAAGTATTCGGGGATGTCGCCACTCACAATACGTTGAGCCAAACCTTCTACAATTGCAGTTTTCCCAACTCCTGGTTCTCCAACGAGAGCGGGATTGTTCTTGGTTTTTCTCCCAACAATCTGTATTACCCTTCTGACTTCATCCTCTCTACCTATAACGGGCATAAGCTTGCCTTCCTTTGCAAGCTGAGTAAGGTCGATTGTGAACTTCTTCAAGGAAGAAAGATTCTCATCCTCTTCTGCGCCGCTTTTTGTTCGGCCTTTGAGAATCAACGTATATATGTTATCCAGATTGATGCCGTATTTAGCCAGGAGTCTGCTCGCAACAGCAGAGGTCTCCCGTACCATAGCCAGAAGTATGTGCTCGGTTCCAGTTTTCGAATCATGCATTCTTCTCGCTTCACTTCGGGCATTCTCAAGGATGTGCCTGGCCTCCGGGGTAATATATATCTGGTTTGTCGACTCGCGGCTACTTCCGTAACGACCGATGACTTCTTCAACATCTTTCTTCAGAGAGTCTATGCTGATATTCTTCTCGTTCAGTATTTCGATGGCGATATTATCCCCGTCCTCGAGCATGGAAAGAAGAATGTGCTCCGATGCAAGTTGATTCTGCCTGTATCTCATCAGGATGTCTTGAACATCCATGAGGATTTTCTTTGCCTTCTCGGTGTACTCTTCATAGTTGATCATCATTACACCTCCAAAAAAAGGGCGCCCGAAAGCGCCCTCTTAGTTTCTCTCCAAACGTTAATCGATCTTCACTTGAATAGCTTCTTTCTTAACTTCTTCTTTTTTAGGAAGCTCGAGTTTTAGGACACCGTCTTCGTATTTCGCCTTGACATCATCACTATTAACGTACTCAGGAAGCCTAAATATTCTCTGGAATGCTCCGCTATATCTCTCGTAGCGGTGGTAGTCTCTTTCCTTTTCCTCTCTTTCAAGCTTCTTCTCGCCTTTGATTGAGAGAACATCTTCTTCTACCTTGATTTCGAGTTCATCCTTCTTGATTCCAGGGATGTCCATTTCGATAAAAACTGAGTTGTCCCTTTCGTAGATGTCAACTTCAGGACTAAACATCGATGATTCTCTCGACTGGCTGTTCAGCCCTTTGAAGGCATCGTTAAAGAGTCTGTCCATCTCTCTTTGAATCTCCTCAAAAGGTCTGAAAAGATCGCTCCCTCTTCTGATTGCCAACATATTAACACCTCCATTCTTTGGATCTCTATGATTTCTATTATTTACTGTCTTCCGGCGGTATATACTCGGTACCACTGTCACTGTCATTATTATCACCTTCCTGTGAAACTCCGTCTGCAGGAGTTTGAGCCTGTGCTTTCTGGTAAACACTCTGTCCAACTCTCATGCTTTCCTTCTGAAGCTGATCAAACAGGAGCTTAACCCTCTGCATGTTGTCTTCGTTTAGTGCGTCCCTTAGGTCTTTCACGAGGCCTTCAAGTTTACCCCTGTCTTCTGATGAAATCTTGTCGCCGCTTTCACTTAGGAGTTTGTCGATGCTATATGCGAGTTGGTCAGCCTGATTTTTCAGCTCAATTTCCTGTTTCCTTTGTTTGTCCTGCTCTTCGTATTTCTTTGCTTCCTCTACTACTCTCTTTATATCGTCTTCCGACATCTTCTGTCTTCCACTGACAACCATTGATTGTTCTCTATTGGTGCCCAGGTCTTTTGCGGAAACATGAACTATGCCGTCGCTGTCTATATCGAAGGTTACTTCGATCTGAGGAATTCCCCTTGGAGCGGGCGCTATTCCTGTCAACTTGAAACTTCCGAGTGACATATTGTCTCGCGCCATAGTTCTTTCTCCCTGATAGACCGCCACTTCGACTTCTGTCTGGCCGTCTGCAGCAGTTGTGAAGACTTTGGATCTCTTCACGGGTACGGTAGAGTTCCTTTCAATTATCGGTTCCATCAAACCGCCCATGACCTCAACTCCAAGGGTCAAAGGTGTGACGTCAACGAGTACCAGATCACTTTCGACACTACCGGAGAGAATTCCGCTTTGCAATGCCGCCCCAATCGCTACGGCTTCGTCGGGATTTATATTCTTGTTTGCATCTTTACCGAAGATCGACTTGATGAAAGTCTGAACCATCGGTATTCTCGTTGAACCTCCAACGAGAAGCACTTCATCAATCTCCTTTGGAGTAAGCTTTGCATCGCTCATCGCTCTTTCTATCTGTTCTCTGGTACCTTCAACAAGATCCTTTATAAGAGACTCCAATGTCGATCTGGTTATCTTCATCTCGAGATGCAATGGCCCATCAGCAGTTGCAGTTATGAAAGGCAGAGAAATCTCCGTTTCAAACTTTGAAGAAAGCTCTATCTTAGCTCTTTCTGCGGCATCCTTCAGTCTCTGGAAAGCCTGCTTGTCTTTTCTAAGATCGACGTTGTTCTTCTTTCTGAAGTCTTCCGCTATATGATCTATCAACCTCTGATCGAAGTCATCTCCACCGAGGTGGTTGTTGCCCGAGGTTGACAAAACCTCGACCACACCGTCTCCTATATCTAGAACGGAAACATCGAAAGTTCCTCCGCCCAAATCGTACACAATGATCTTCTTATCTCCGCGTTTCATGTCGATCCCGTAAGCTACGGCAGCTGCCGTCGGTTCGTTGATAATCCTCTGGACTTCTAGCCCGGCAATAATACCTGCCTCTTTCGTGGCCTGTCTCTGAGCATCGTTAAAGTATGCGGGACAAGTAATAACTGCCTGCGTTATCTTTCCTCCAAGGTAGGCCTCAGCGTCGGTCTTCATCTTCTTCAGAATATAGGCACTGATTTCCTGAGGAGAGTACTCCTTGTCATCAATCTTGACTGTGAAATCAGATCCAATCTTCCTCTTAATTGATCGTACCGTTCTATCAGCGTTCAATATTGTTTGCCTCTTCGCAGGTTCGCCAACAATGATCTCGCCTGTCTTGCTGAATGAAACTATCGAAGGGGTAGTCCTGTTACCTTCTGCATTTGGAATAACCTCGACGTTGCCGTCAGGCTTAACCCATGAAATAACCGAATTTGTAGTTCCAAGGTCGATACCAACTGTGTATTCTTTGCTAGCCATTTAATTCCCTCCTTGACCACCAACTATCCATCTACAGTACTATTATAGGCAAGAGAAATTGAGCTGTCAACAAGAAGAGTTTGTAATTTGATACATGCATAATTCATTACCATAGCCACCTTAAAAAAAATAAATAATACTGCAAATAAATCGTATAGCGTTCTTAGTCCGCGACTGATAAAGGAATTACTTTTTTGGCCAGATGCCATCAGGGGTTTTCCAGCAGCTTGTTTCAACTGCGCCTTCTATTGAAGAACTTCACTTCAAAGGGAATTCTTAGTCAATGAAGTTTTGGTTTCCTTTCAGAATCTCTTCAAGAAATTCAAGAGATGTTGATTCAATAAAGGAAGGATGTTCCTTAAGTATGGCGGGGTATTTGAGACCTGAGCCCGTCAGAACAACGACAACTAAAGCTTTTCTCACATCGATCTCTTCCCGCAGCTTGGAAATGGCTGCATAAGCAACGGCGCTTGCAGGCTGCACGAAGAGCCCGTTGTTTGCAAGGCTTTTTTGGGCTTTCAAGATACTTGATTCATCAATTGCTACAGTTGCTCCACCATTTCTTTTGAGCATTCTCAAGACCGCATTTCCGCTCGGAGGGAAGGGGTTCTCAATTGCATGAGCTATGGTTTTTGGATTATGAAATCTGGTTATTGTGGATGCGCGAGATGAAAAAGCGAGATCAATCGGTGAGCAACCTGCTGCCTGCGCAACTATCATTCGCGGTATACTGACTGACAATTTCGAATCCCTCAACTCTCGGAAGCCCTTTTCAATTCCCCTTACATTGCCTCCAGAGCTAGTGGGAACAATTACAAAGTCCGGAACCCTTTCTCCTAACTGAATAAAAATCTCGAAAGCAATCGTTTTCGATCCTTCAACCCTCATCGGAACGTCGGAATTTGCAAAGTAGATTCCGCTATTCTTTCCGGCTTCTAGAGAATCATAGTAGAGCTGGCCATAATCACCTGTAACCTTGATTATTCTGGAACCATATATCGAAATTGGAGAGACCTTCTCATCTGGAATCGAATCGGAAACAAGGATCGTGGTTTTCAATCCCGCTCTCTTTCCGTAGGCAGCAACTGAAGCTGCCATGTTTCCGGTGGATACAGTTCCAATATGGTTGTAGCCTCTGCGAATCGCATCGAGGACTGCCAGATAGCTTCCCCTATCCTTGAATGACCATGTTGGATTGATAGATTCGTTTTTGGCGTACAGCTCCATCCCTGAAGAGTCCTTGTCATCGAGTCTGGTCAGGGGGGTGAATCCCTCGCCCAAAGAGAGGAAGTTTTTGTCTTCCAATCCAGGAAGGAGATCTGAGAAACTCTCCAAAATACCTGATCGATGGAACTGTATTTTCACAGTCCTTTTCATCTCAATGACTACTTCAAGAGGTTCTCCACATTCGCAGCGAAAACACTCGTCTGAATACTCCTTTCCACAAGCGGTGCATATTAGTCTTGATGATTTCATTGTTTCGCTCCTTTCAAGTGTCTATCTGATAGATACTGTATTCAAGTATTTCTTTGAACCCGAGTTTCCTGGCAATCGAGAGCGAAGGGCTATTCGCCGAGTCGCAATGCCAGTCAACTGTCAGCCCGTTCGATAAGAATTCATTTATACATTCTTTTGAAACAGCCATACCGAACCCCTGATTTCTGGATTCTTCGACTGTCTCCAGACCTACCTCAATTCTATCGGCAGATCTGTACACGCCGATGCACCAACTTAGTATCGTACCTTTCTTGACTACTGCGTAACCACCGCTATTACCTAGGAAGGACTCCTCGTCTTTCCAAAAAGAGTATATCCAGCCCTCAAGCGCCTTGGTATTAGTCAGTCCCATCTCAAGCAATTCTCTGGTTATTCTTCGAGGAGCATTATCATTGTTGCGATTTCCACTTTTCATGTCCTTCGATGAACGCATCTGAAATAGAGATCTTCTTACCTGCCTGGGACCCAAACCGATTAGGATGTTTCCAAGTCTTTCATACATGATTGGAGCTGAATAAAAATTCAGATGAGGAATTCCAAAACCTCTTGCCAGCATCATAAGAGTTTTAGAAAAGAGATCGCGCAAGGGAATGAGCAAATTATCTTCAATCCTGCCTCCAACCAGAACCGAATCACAGCAGTTCCAGATTACATAGATCTTTGGCTCTTCGGGATTATCGACGTACACGATTCCCTTTGTATAAAGTTCTGTTACAGACAAGGACATGAGATTCTGGCCGAGTTCCTCAGCGATAGTCTCAATTCCCTGGAGTTTTTTCGGTTCCATATTATGCAACAGCGCTATCTCCTCCGATTTTGGTTCCTCAATTTTACTCTGCATCTCATTGGCAAAGCAAGAGAGTTGCACTGTTCTTTGTTTTGCACAATATACGTGATAGATTATCTCAGGAGGTGATAAATTGGAAATCAAAGGATTTATTGAGATTGACGGGATTACCTACAGGCTTATTAGTCGTCAGAAGAGCTCATGCAAGAGACTGCGAATTAGAAGCAAAGGTCCGGTAGGTGTTCATCTGGGGACTGAAGAGAGCTTTTTGGAGAAGAATGCGGATTATCTGAAGAAGCTTCTCGAAAGCTCGGAAGTCGATATCCCCATTGGAAAGGATAACGGAGGAGCCGATGAATAGATTTGCGGATCAGTACGGAGAGATAGGTGCCAATATGCCCTCTGAGGAAGAGAGAATAAGTGAACATAACGAAGTTCTGCTTGATAGACTGGATAATATCATGCCAGGTCTTCTTCAAGAAGAGAATTTCGACGCCTGGTTGGTTATCGGAAGGGAAAATAACGAAGATCCCATAATAAGCACGCTTCTTCCCGGCTCGTTCTACGGGGCCAGCAGGATAACAGCGTTTCTCTTGACAGAAGACAAGAGATTCGTGCTATCTCCTTATGGAAGCAAGATGGAAGACTTCTACGAAAGCGCATGGAGAGTCGAAGACGGAGATATTCTCAAGTCTATTGCAACGCTGCTTGAAGATCTGAGAATTGAGAGTCTTGGAATAGACTTCTCGGAAGATTTCGCAGTGGCCGACGGAATAACTCATTCTCTGTTCGAGTCGCTAAGAAATCAGCTAAGCGGTAAAGTGAATCTGGTGAGTGCCGAGAACATCGCAATCAATTGGCTGCAAACCAGAACAGACAGGGAGATTGAGATATACAGGCATCTCGACAGAATTGCGCACATAATAATCTGGAATGCTTTTTCTAGAGAGAATATATCGTCCGGTATGACGACAACTCGAGATGTTGAGTTTCTGCTAAAGCGACTTGCAGTAGATATTGGATTGAAAACATGGTTTGGGCCGGATGTTGACTTTCAAAGGCGCGGTGTGGAGGACCCTAGAAGTACAGGAGTAATAGAGGAGGGAGATCTTCTACACTGTGATTTTGGTTTTGTCTTCAATGGCCTGGCGACAGATACACAGCAAATGTTTTACCTGAAAAGGGAAGGTCAAAGTAGCGTTTTGGAAGAGCTGCAAGATGTCATTTTCAGGACGAACGAGGTTCAGGACATTCTGGCACGAAATTTCATAGAGGGTATCAGCGGTAACGAGCTGTTAAGAATGTCATTGAAGGACGCAGCAGAAAAAGGTCTCGATGCGACGATCTATTCGCATCCTGTTGGTTATCATGGACACGGCGCGGGGCCAATCATAGGACTGTGGAATAATCAGAAAGGGATTAAGGGTACGGGAGATCTTAAAATCAGGGATTCGACTTGCTTTGCCATGGAGTTGAACAACAGAACTCCGGTGGCTTCTTGGAGTGGCCAGTCGGTTTATGGATTCTTGGAGGAGACTGTCGCTTTCAGAGACGGCGAGATTGACTATTTAGATGGAAGACAGAAAGAACTTTTTCTAATATAGGAGGTGGGTATCATGAAGAAATCACTAGTAGCAATTTGTTATATCGCATTGATAATTACTTCTGGGTTTGCATTTGAGCTGAAAGAGTCAGCCAACTCAATGAGTGTAACTGATCTTGCCATACTCGAGGTTCAAGAAAATCCTTCCACGGGTTATCTCTGGCATATTTTCGCAGAGCCTACAGGTGTGCTGAGAAATTTCCTTGAAGAGCACAACACACCCAGTATGATGCCAGGAGCTCCCTCCGTCAAAGGCTGGATAATGACTGCAGCAAAAGAGGGGAAGGCGTTGATCACCTTAAGACTCTTCAGGGAGTGGGAAGGAGATAAGCACTCGATAGACTTCAGGGCATTGACTGTTAATGTAGCTGGTGAGGAAAAAGGCCAGGTTGATTTCAATATTCTGATGAACGAGGTTTCTCCCGGCTCAACCTTCACTGTTACTCTGGAAGAGAATGCTAGCACAGGATACTCATGGCAGTATCAGATTCTTGGAGAGGCTGTCATTGAAATCGATAAGAGAGTCCTGGCCGACGAGAGTGGAAAAGTCGGAGCCCCTTCAAAAGTCACCTGGACTTTCCAGGCGGCAGATGATGGGAATTCGGCAATTGTTTTTAGATATTTTAGATCGTGGGAAGGTGAGAAATCAGCGGTAGATTATAAAGCCTACAATGTCTGTGTGCAATGAACCCTGGTATTTTTCTGCGGCTGTATAATATAACTGAGGTGATCCTTGGTTGACTATTATGGGAGGTAAGCTGCAAGTATATCTGACATCAGTTTTGATAATAGTTGTTTCGGCAGTAGTATTTTCAATGCACTCTTTTCAGCCAGTCAGGCTGCTGGCAGTACTGAGCGAAATGGTCATTATTGGGGTTTCGCTCGTTGCGGCTTACCTTCTCGGGAACAGGGAGCTTCATAGGGGAATACCTCTTGGACTGATTCTGCTGTCACTTTCGACATACTTCGATCTACTTGAAGCGCTTACCGGAATGAATTACTACGAGTTCATTTCCGTGGCTCTCTTAGTCGTGGGTTTTCCAATTCTTCTGGCAAGTTCAATTTATCATATTAGGGAGCGAAAGAGAAGAATCTCCGAATTCAGCGCAGTATTGAGTAACTCGTTGGACGGTATTCTTCTGCTGGATCTATCTGAAAATATTCTTTATCCGAACAAAACCGCTTGTGATCTACTGGGATTCAACGAAGGCCAACTGAAGATGAAGAAGATTTCGGACTTTCTTTCTGAAGAAGGCGCGAAAAAATTCAGAGAAGCAAGATCTGCTCTATTCGCGGGCCAGAATCTATCAGCATTTGAAGTCGAGCTGATTACGTCCGGCGAATCACCGATCGTTGCCGAGATTAGTCTGGTGATTGGAAGGAATGCAAATGAAGATCCTGATTCGATAATACTGACCTTCAAAGACGTAACGCATATTAGAAGAATCGAATCGGCTCTTGTTGAGCAGAACAGATTCCAGAAAGTTCTCAACGAGTTAATTACGGAAGTGCTAGAAAGTGATTTCGATGAGGAGTCCTACAAGTACTTCCTAATGAAGTGCGTTCGTTCTTTTCCCAGAGCCGATGCAGCAGCCTTCTTGCTTAGAGAAGATGACAACCGCTTCCACTTCGTAGCCACCTACAACTATGATTTTGAAGAACTTAAGCCGATCTCTTTTGCTCCAGAGGAGCTCATTCAGAAGAGCAGCGATGAGGTGGTGATCATAAAGGATTACAGCGTCGACTATAAAATGGACAGTGAGCGATTGAAGAGGATCATCAAGGGAGGAAGGTTATTGGAGATCAAGAGCACACTCTCTATTCCAATAAAGATAGATGGCGAGGTCAAGATGTACTTCAATCTCGACAGCCTTAGTTCTGCAAATGCCTTCGATGATGAGGAAATTATGAATACCGCTATGGGATTTGGGAAGGCAATATCGGTTCTTCTCTGGAGAATTAACACGGTAAACGAGCTTAGAAGACAAAGGGAGTTAATGGAAAGACTGTCGATGGAAGATCATCTGACAGGTCTTCCGAATCGCAGGGCCTTCTTCGATTCCGCAATGAGGCAAATTGAGCTCTCAAAACGGAACGGGGAAGAAATGGCTATCCTGTATCTCGATCTCAATGATTTTAAAGGAGTCAATGACACTCTAGGCCATGACTTTGGAGACGCGCTTCTCAAGAGCATTGCAAAACGTCTAACTACGATCTGTCGCAGAAGCGATTTGACTGCAAGAATGGGTGGCGATGAATTCGTTTTCATTTTGCCTTCTACTGGAAGAGAAGGGGCAATAGAGGCAGAAGCAAAGGTGCACGAAGCCTTCGGTGAACCCTTCTCTGTCAAAGGAAGACGCGTGAAATTGACTGCCAGTGTAGGTTTAGCAGTTTATCCAGAAAACGGTAAATCAATAAGAGAATTGCTGATTGTTGCCGATGAAAAGATGTACGAGAATAAAGAGATTCTTTCGAAGAAACTGAAGAAGGCAACGATAGTTTGAAGTACCGTGAGTCAGATGCTCAGCAGTGAAACGCAGCTCTTAATCGCTTTCACTGTAGATCTTCAGTTAGTGATAGTTAACTTTCATAACAAGAGTGGAATTAGCTGCTACTTATTGCCTGATTCATGCTACGATTGTTTGTCAGAGCTAACACATGGCAAAGTTCTTCTTAACTCGAAGCCCTCATGTTCACTGGATCATGCGAAATGTCTTTCTTTCATCGCGAGGAGGTATTTATGAAGACCAAACTGTTTGTTCTTATACTCTTATTTGCAGCACTGATAATTATGCTTACGGGGTGTCCAACCCCTACCAAATTCACATTGACAGTCAGAACTACGCCTGAAAGTGGATTGAGCATTAGTATAGCCGGCGTAAGTTATGATTCGCCTAAAACGGTTACTCTCAATGGAGGTACTTCAACGGATATTGGTGTCACCGCTCTTCAAGAGAAAGATAGATCTGGCCAGGTAACAGGACCGGATACTCGTTTCACTTTCATTCAGTGGAACGACACAATCACAAACAACCCTAGAACGATAACTCTCACCACCAATATGACATACACGGCAGATATGAAGCTCGAATACAAAGTGACCACATCGACCAGTCCTGCAGGGGGAGCCGTTGCTGGGGCCGGTTGGTACACTGCTGGAGCAGTTAAGAGTTTCACCGCGCCTGTAAGAGCCGGTTATACCTTCAGTCACTGGCTTGTAAACGGTACAGATTCGGGTTCCTCGATCACTCTTGGCGTTACAATTAACGAGCCCAAGAATATTGTCGCCGTTTACACTGCTAATCAGGTTCCCTGCAATTTAACTGTTACCACTGCTCCCGATCTTGCGCTGGATATTAGAATTGATGGAACATTGTTCACGTCTCCTAAAGGAATGATAGTGAACAGTGGTGCCACAAAGCAGATCTCTGTTGTAACTCCTCAGCAAAAGGATATATCTCCATGGCTGACAGGAATAGATTCGAGATACGAGTTCAGTAATTGGAATGATGCCAATACTCTGAATCCCAGAAATGTGACAGTCAACTCTGACATCACATACACTGCAAACATGGATACTGAGTATCGCATCACTGTTGATTCCTCACCATCAGAAGTCTCTGGAGTTGCGGATTTTTGGACAGAAGAGGGCACTGAATGGCTGTTCGACTTCAGCGGTGATACTGGTCCTTACAACTTCAGCCATTGGTATGTGAATGGTCAAGATGTTGGAAGTGCACGTCCACTAGAGTTATATGTGGACAAACCATATCATGTTACTGCAGTCTTTGCACAGCAGCAGGCACAATACACTCTTACGGTGACTACATCTCCGGAAAGCGGATTGAACATCAGTATAGGTGGTACTAACTACAATTCACCGAAAACAGTGACTCTAAACAGCGGAACTACAAGTGATATTGGAGTCACCTCTCCTCAAGAAAAGGAGAAGTCGGCTCAGGTAGCAGGAACGGACGCTCGTTTCACTTTTATTCACTGGAGCGACACGGTCACCAGCAACCCGAGAACTATAACCCTCAATTCCGATATGACTTACACAGCAGAGATGAAGGTAGAGTACAAGGTGACCACATCTACAAATCCTGCAGGAGGAACCGTTGAAGGAGCCGGCTGGTACATGGCAGGTACAGTGAAGAATTTCACTGCGCCGGTGAGAACGGGGTACACATTCTCTCACTGGGTAATCAACGGAACAAACCTGGGCGATGATAATCCCATATCGGTGAATATCAACTCGCCGAAAAACATTGTTGCAAACTATACAGCAGAATCTACAACGAAGAACATCTACGGTACCGTTACCCCTTATACCGGTAACATAAAGACCTCGAGTCTTGATGAAACAGAGATACTCTCCAATACAGAAATAAGGACCACGTATGACAAACCGGAATTCATCGAGAATGAATATCTGATGAAGGTAGAATCATTCGAGGAAACAGAGAGATCATTCTCCACCGCCTCTCTTCCCGAGATCCAGATAATTGGCAGGATAGAAGACTACTACGGTGAACTCAAGTACTTACATGTTAAAACAACCGCCAGTGAAAAAGAGTTGAAAGGATTGCCTGGAGTCGTCCGGGTGTCTAGAAACAGCACTTTCTACGCGCTTGAAACGACCCCTAACGACACCTTCTACCCGATTCAATGGAACTATCCCCTGATGAATATGCCTCAGGCCTGGGATTACACTGTCGGTTCAAGAAGCGTAGTTGTTGCGGTGATCGATTCGGGATTCAGCACCAATCATCCAGATCTCGCGGGGATTTTTGAGTCCGGTTATAACTTCATAGACAACAACACGAATGTCTCGGAACCAAACACTTCCGAAGACAGCCACGGTACTCACGTCGTTGGAACAATCGCTGCACTCACAAACAACGGTATCGGAGTATCGGGAGTTACATGGGGAGGATTCGGAATTACCTTGATTCCAATCAGGGGAATCAAAGACGCAGCGGCACTTATGAACAGCATTATCTACGCAGTCGATCATGGAGCGAAGATTATAAACATGAGCCTCGGAGGAGCTTCGGACAGCCCTGCAGTATATGATGCGGTGGGATACGCAGAAAGAAATGGAGTAGTGATAGTTGCTGCGGCGGGAAACAACGGAAATGGAGATATACTTTATCCTGCGCGCTATTCAGAGACTATAGCGGTCGGGGCTGTTTGGGAAGATGAAGGCACGATAACAAGGTCGAGTTACTCCTGTTTTGGTCCTGAACTCGATGTAGTTGCGCCCGGAGGGTACATGCAATCGGGTACTGACCCAAATGGAATCTACAGCACCGGCTGGACTCCTGCAGAAAACACATATATGTACATGCAGGGGACCTCGATGGCCACTCCGCATGTTACAGGCCTTGTGGCTCTTCTCATGGGATCCGGCTTAACTGATCCAGACGATATTAGAAGCGTGTTGCGCAACACCGCGGTCGATCTGGGAACACCGGGCAGAGACGACTACTACGGATGGGGGCTTGTAGATGCAGAAGCAGCACTTGACGCCATAACCTCGCCGCAGGAGTTCAAAGTCTACTTGAGAAATCCCTCTACAAGCTCCAACATTGCTAGCACCAGCCTCTCTGATTCAGGATCGTATCACTTCAGCAATGTGAGCCTTTCTCAAGTGAAGGTATATGCCTGGAGAGACATGGATGAGAGCGGAACGATCAATACCGGAGATCTCCTCGGATACTACAACTATTCCGGAGGCGTTCCTAATCTTGCCAACGCACAGACAATAACCCTCTCCGGCGGCGACAACTGGATTGACTTCCAGTTCGCCCCGATAATTGGAGATTGATCCGGTAAGAATGATGAGTCTTTCAGGCATCTGATTCAGGAGCCTCACAACTAAAATTACTGAATGTGCGAAAGGAATTGAAAAGGAACGCAACCTCTGCGTTCCTTTTCCTCTTTGTTGCAATCTTTCTATCTGTCTTTCGTGACAGACTCGGTTTTTTACGTTACGTTAACCCATAACCTATTGATTCTGAGCTTAAAAAGCCGATAACACAAGTTGAGGAGGCTATGAATTCATTTGACAAAAGAAGGGAGACTCAGTAGCTATGGACGATGTCGTTCACCCTTCATAGAAGAAGAATATCGACATAGCACTTTTTCATCCTCTCGGTTCAATTCTTCGTCTCAGCAGTAATCAAATGACACTTTGTAAGCAATGGCGCTAATACGTACAAAAGACCAATGAGCATTAAGAACTAAAGCCCGATTAAGAGGAACGCAGTTGTCTTAGGTACCCTTTAGCGACATGGTTTTAATCGGGCTTCCTATAAGAGAACAAGGCCTACTTCAGAATTTTGTCCAGCTCTTCAACGCTCTCTATTCCTTCTTCTGAAATTTCGAAAAGGATTCCGTCGAAGATGAATTTGACTTTCTCTCCGAGAGCAAAAACCTTTTCAACCCATTCGCTTCTGTCAGCTAATTCAAAATATGCTTTGCTGTAAGCAACAAGGCTTATCGGTTCAAGTGTATTGACCTTTTCGTCGTCCTGAATCCATGTCTCCTCTTCAAGAGCAAATCCTACGCTGTCAACAAACTTGTAGTCAGAGGCTTCACCTTCGACAAACTGATCTTGTTCCATCTCGGCAACAGACTTTGCAGCCATTACGGCATCTGCAGCGGGGGCTCCGCTAAAACCGCCCCTATCTCCCACAGTAGAGGTCTGTACTCGCTCAGGTGCAATCAGGTAGGAGGTAAACTCGTTGATTATGTTGAATTTCTTCGAAAGAGAAATAATCTCCTGTTTCACTTCTTCTTTTGCTGCTTCCGAGAGAGAGGAATCATACCTGTAGATATTTGCAAGATGGGCGATTCTCTTCTGTGCCCATATCTTTGCGATGAATGGGTTGACAGGATTCTTTGAAACTCTGAATAGATACTCGTATCTGTATCTCTCCGCGCCTCTTGTGCCTTCGACGATTACTTTTAGATCGCCCTCTTCAAAGTAAATGCCGGAGAGTCTTAGAGCCTGTCCTGAGAAGAGAGAGTGCGGCCCAGTCGGAAGAACCTTTACAACCTCCGATCCTTCAATGGCTATACTCACATTTTCCAGAGCCGGCGTCTCGATCGTTCTATATAGATCGGTAACTTTTCCCTCTATGTTTTCGCCTTCGACGATATAACTCACTCTTCCGGCATTTTCCTGGACCAGTCTGTCCAGCAGTTCGGCCACGACGCCTGTTCCTACTCCGAAAGAAAACAGGTGGACATTTCTGGCTCTAGCTTCGGGAGTTGCATCGTTGATTATCTTCCCTGTATCTATAATTCCTTCGGTGGGAGCACCATCTGTGAGAAAGAGGATCACTTTGAATCTTCCCTGGTCGTCTTTGCTGAACATGTCTATGCTCGTTTGAAGAGCATCATAGATATTTGTCATTCCATCTGCCTGAATGCGCCTCACATTCTCTATCCAAACAGCCCTTTCCGATGCATCAAGCAGGCCTCCCGTGAGATTGTGGACATGGCCATCGAAAGTCACAATCGCAAATCGGTCACCGGAGCGAAGCATCTGAAGGACCTGCTCCAGAGCTCTTTTTGCCTGCTCTATCTTCTCTCCGTACATCGAGCCAGAAATGTCGAGAACGAAGACAACATCCTTGGGAATGATTGTTTCTTCTTGCAGTCTGGGAATAATTGTGAGAAGGAAGTATCCTTCATTCATGGCGTTATCCCAATGGGTGGCAAGGGATGAAGGGATCTCGTCTTCCGATGATGTTAGAACTAGGGCCACGTCCGAACCTGGCATGAAATCCTTTGCGTCAAAGATGTAATCTCTGCCCGATGGGCTTATGATCTCTTTGAATGGGTGAGTCGGTGAATAGACCTCTGCAATCTCAAATGGAACCGAAACTCTGATGCTGACGGTTCCTATCGGTGCAGAGAGAAAGCTATCAATCTTTAAGGGATAGACCATCGAATAGGAATTTGAAGAAATCTCAAGTGGTTGACTGTATTGGATCAGGAACTGGCGTTTCTCTCCCGGTTCAAAGGGATATATGCTCATTCGGATCAGTTGAGTTCCAACGTATTCGAGCAATGCCGGGTCCTTCATTTTTGCGACAATTTCCTGATAGATTTCTCGTGCCTGATCGGCTGGCAGCACTTCTCCCTTGAGAACCTGATCTCCAATCTTCATAGTAAAGTCGCTAATCACGGCCGAAGAGGGTATTGGAAAGAGATAAACCGCTTCAAGCAATCTCTTAGATGTGTTCTCAAACTCCTCCTCGATAACCACAGTTGCAATTCCATTTTCGACTTTTATATGAACATTGTGAGTGTTCATAACAAATCCGCCTAGATCCCTTTCAACTGGATATGGCGGAACCACAACTCCGTTTGAAAAGACAGTTGCACTAGCCAAAACGAAAAGAACCATTGCCCCAAAACCCTTCATTCTATCGCCCCCTCTTTTTCCTCAATGGTTATGACATGAGAGAGGGCTACAAAGTTTGGTACATCAATGCGATTCAATATCTGAGAATCCATCAATAGCTTATTATTGGCTCAAAATAGATTTGAAAGTGCTTTTTATCTTCGCCAATAAAAACCCGGAGATCGAAGATCTCCGGGAATCTCTTACTGATCCAAAAAACCTAGAATATTGAATCAGGTTCGTAGTAAAGTTCAGCGTTATCAGCTGTAATCAGTTCGGCAGCGAGGATTATTCTTGAAGGAATCTGCTGTTGATAGAAGCCTTCGAGAGGCTGGCCCCTCATTGCGAATACAGCCATCGAAATACCGGTAGCGATCATAGACGGTGGATATGTAACGTCTGCCTTTACGAGAGGGTCATTGTCGATGATCTTCTTTATCATTTCCTTTGATCCTGCGCCACCAAGGAAGAGCTTAATATCATTTCTTCCAGATTCCCTGTAGGCTTGAAGAACTCCAACAAGAACGTCATCATCCTGCGCCCAAACAGCGTCGATCTTAGGATACTTTTGAAGGTAGTTTTCCATAATTTCAAGTCCACGCGCGGTATCCCAGTAAGCCGGCTGAGAATCCAGGATCTTAATATCAGGATACTTTGCTATTACTTCATTAAACGCATCTACTCTTTCGCTGTTGATTACGCATGGAATACCTTCAAGAACAACTATATCGCCCTTGTAATTTAAAGCCTGTGCTAACCATTCACCAGATACTCTTCCAAGACCGGGATTGTCACCGGCAACATAAACGTTTTCGACAGGCTTGGTGAGGCCTCTGTCAACGGAGACAATAAATACCCCGCTGTTGTAAGCTTTCTCAACTACCGGTGTGAGTGGCTCGGAATCATGAGCAAGAATTACAAGAGCATCGATGCCCTTTACCATGAGGTCTTCAACATCTCCAACCTGTTTCGCGGGAGAATCAGCAGTGACTAGGAAGAACTCAACATCGGGATCCTTCTCGTTCCAGTCTTTTATTGCTCTCTGTGCCCACCATACTATTCCACCTGTCCAGCCGTGATCTGCACTTGGGATGGCGACACCAATCTTAATCTTCTCGGCGGCCACTGCAAAAGCCGAGAGTACAAACACAACAAGAATCATGAGAACTAATGCCTTTTTCACAAAAAACACCTCCTATTTCCTTTGGCCCCAACGGGGTTATTGAGCTCTCTTTCTCTGTATCAAAACCGCACCAATTATGACTACTCCCTTGACTGTTCCTTGCAGATAAGGTGAGACTCCCAGCATATTCAGCATGTTGTTGATTATTCCTAGAGTGATCGCTCCGATTACTGTTCCCAAGATCGAGCCTGACCCACCCGTCATTGGTGTCCCACCGATTATGACTGCAGCGATAGCATCCAGTTCATAGTTTAGACCACCATTTGTAGAACTCATAGAATTCAGCCTTGCGGATAGAAAAACGGCCGAGAATCCAACGGTAATTCCGACGGCAACGTACGAGATAAATCTCGTTAGATTGACTTTTATCGCTGAGTATTTTGCAACTTTTGGATTGGAGCCAACGGCACAGAGGTATCTTCCATAGCGAGTCTTATTGAGTATAATTGCGAACACGACTGCGAGACTTATGAATACAACGACTGGATTAGGTATTCCCAGCACTCTTCCCATTCCTAGATCGGGAAAGAGTCTGCTTTCCGATCTGAAGACACCTGCGCTTCCGATATACAACGCCATTGATCGGAATATGGCCATAGTGCCCAGGGTGGCAATGAAAGGGGCAATCTTTCCGAGAGTAACCATCAATCCATTAAGTGCACCCAGGCCTGCGCCAAAGAGCAAACCGACGAGAAGCGCCAAGAGTATTGCCCATGCTTCCCCCCCTGCACCAAATACCCCAACAAGCCAATTAAGTGCAAGAATCACGACTCCACCTACCAGAGCAACCATCGACCCAACTGAAAGATCTATTCCTCCGGAGATGATAACGAACGTCATTCCAAGCGCTATGATTCCTGTATAAGAAACCTGCCTCAAAATATTTAGAAGATTCTGAGTCTGAAGAAAATACGGGCTGGCGAAAGCGGATATCACGAATAGAATCGCAAGAGCTATTAACGGACCAAACTTCTCGTATTCGAATCGTCTACCAACATTTTCTCTTGCCATCTAAGCAACCCCCTTGAGTCCAGTGGCGTGAAGCATTATCTCCTCTTCATTAATATGCTCTCCTTCAAGAATTCCCGTAATCCTTCCTTCTTTCATAACGATCACGCGATTACACATGCCTATGATTTCTTCAAGTTCAGAGGATATTAGAATACAGGATACACCTTCCATAACTAGCTCGTTCATGAATCTGTAAATTTCTCTTTTCGCGTTGACGTCAATTCCTCTCGTCGGTTCATCAAAGATGAATATTTCAGGCTCCGGATCGAGGGATTTGGCAAGAGACACTTTCTGCTGATTACCACCGCTGAAGAACTCCAGCCTCGTCTTCAGAGAGGCTGCCCTGATGTTGAATTTGTCGACGTACTTCTTTGTCTTCTCCTTCTCCAACTTGTTGTTGATCAGTATCTTAGAGTAGGCAGGCAGTGAAATAAGGGTGGTGTTCTTTATCATGTCGAACGAAGTGAGGACTCCACTTCCCTGGCGGTCTTCAGACAAGTAAGCTATTTTGTTCTTCACGGCATCGATGGGAGACTTAATCTCGACGGATTTTCCGTTGATGCTGATCTTGCCAGAGTCTTTCTTCCTGATGCCAATGATCGTCTCGGCAAGCTCTGTCCTTCCAGCGCCCACCAGACCAGCAAAGCCAAGAATCTCGCCTTTGCGAAGGCCGAAGGAAATGTCTTCCAGAAGGCCATGTGAAGTAACATTTTCAACTTGAAAAACAATCTCTTCAGATGGCGAAACCTTCTCTGGAAAGACCTGGCTCAGTTCACGACCAACCATCCTCCTTGCCATTTCTTCTTCATCTGCCTCGTCAGTTTGGCTGATGCTAATCGTCTTTCCATCTCTCAGAACCATAACCCTATCACAGATCTCCCTAACTTCCTTAAGTTTGTGAGATATGTAGATAATCGTGACGCCGCTCTCCTTGAGATTCCTCATTAGGTCAAAAAGGGTCTCAATCTCATTTAGAGTTAGGACTGTTGTCGGTTCATCCATTATCAGGAGCTTAGAATCAAAAGCAATTGCCTTAGCTATTTCAACCATCTGTTTTTGGGCTACGCTTAGCCTTTCAATTTTTTCCTCGGGATGTATTGATTTCTTGAGCTCCTCCAGAAGTGAGACGGTCCTCTTCTTCATCTCTCTCTTTTTGAGGAAGCCTTTGCGCGTAATCTCACTGCCTAGAAAGATGTTTTCATAGACGTTGAGTTCGTTGATCAGATTGAATTCCTGCGGAATCATGGAGATGCCTATCACTTTTGCATGCAAGGGGTCCTTGATATCTACTTCATTACCCTCAAAGAAGACTTTTCCCTCTGTAGGTGTGTAGATTCCACTGAGAATCTTGACAAGCGTAGACTTGCCGGCGCCATTTTCCCCGATTATCCCGAAGATTTCTCCTTTGTTTATTTCGATGTCAATATTGTCGAGAACTCTAACCCCTGAGAATTCCTTTGAAATTCCTTGGGTCTTTATCAGGGTATCACCCATTAGGTCACTCCTCAACTTTTCATTGCATCGTCAAAAGCGACGTTTGAAGGCTCAAAGTCAACTTTCCTCACAAAATCAGCTGCTTCTTTCGCTCCGAATTCTCTTTCCATTCCGCTGTCTTCCCATTCTACTGATAAGGGACCGCTATAACCTATGTCATTCAGTTCTCTAATGATCTCTTCAAAATCAACGTCACCGTGACCGAGTGACCTGAAGTTCCATCCGCGTCTAGTGTCACCGAAGGTCATCATCGATCCAAGTATCCCTGCCCTTCCGTCTAGTGTCACTGCAGCGTCCTTCATGTGTACATGATAGATTCTTTCAGCGAAGTCCCTTACGAAAAGGTGGGGTTTGACTCCCTGCCAGATGAGGTGGCTTGGATCAAAATTGAAGCCAAGCGTCTTTCTGCCATTGAATGCTTTGAGCAACCTTTCTGCAGTGTAATAATCGAATGCAATCTCAGTGGGATGAACTTCGAGAGCGAAGGTAATTCCTTCGGCATCAAACTTATCGAAAATCGGAGTCCAGAGATCAACTATCTCTTTATAAGCATCTTCCACCATTTTCTCCGTTGTCTGGGGGAATGAATACCAGAACTTCCAAACAGGAGAACCCGTAAAGCCGGTCACCGTGTAACAGCCCATATTCTTCGCAGCCGTCGGTGCGTACATCATCTGTTCGATACCCCATGCTCGAATCTTTTCGGGATTTCCTTCACAGCTTGCCGGTGCGAAGCCGTCAAGTCTGACATCGTACAGGTCACCTACACATTGCCCCATTAAGTGTGCTCCGATGGCCCAGCACTTCAGATTGTTTTTTTCGAGGATTCGCCTTCTTTCATCGACATACTTAGGATCCTTCGCAGCCATCTCGAGATTCATATGATCGCCCCAACATGCTATCTCTAAACCATCATATCCCCATGAACTGGCCTTTTCACAGATTTCTTCGAAAGTGAGATCGGCCCACTGACCGGTAAATAGCGTAACAGGTCTCTTGCCCATACTTAAGCCTCCTAATTACAGATCTAGCCAAACGCTTCCCTTCTGGGAGCTCTCGACTGCCTTTCCAATGAATCTAACTCCTGCCAGACCATCCTCTACTGTGGGGAAGTCGGCGCCAGAGAGATCTTCTCCATTTTTCTTTTTTATAAGAGTCGTTGCGAAATTCCTGTATATGTTCGCAAAAGCTTCGTAGTACCCTTCGGGATGTCCCGCAGGTATTCTGGAGACGTTTGCCGCTGACGGGAGCATGTAACCTCCGCCTCTTGAAAGAATCTGAACAGGTCCCCCCACATACGCGACCTTCAGGTAGTTAGGATTTTCCTGATCCCATTCTATAGAACCCTTGCTTCCGAAAACTCTTACCTTAAGACCATTGTCGTGACCGATTGCGACCTGTGATGCCCAGAAAACTCCTCTAGCCCCATTTTCGAACCTGACGAGAATTTCTGCGTTGTCATCCAGCGCCCTGCCGGGAACAAATGAGTCCAGACTTGCGCAAATCGAATTCAGTTTCAAGCCTGTAATGTAAGCCACAGTGTTTTCAATGTGGCTTCCAATATCTCCGACGCAATTTGATTTACCTGTCTGAGAGGGGTCGGTTCTCCAGGAAGCCTGCATGTTGCCCGTGTCTTCTAATCGAGTTGCCAGCCAATCCTGTGCATACTCGCCCATTACAACTCGGACTTCTCCAATATCGCCCCTTTGTACCATTTCTCTGGCATGTTTGACCATTGCATAACCGGAATAAGCGTAAGTGACCGCAAAGAGAAGGTTTTTCTCTTTCGCAAGATCCGCCAACTCTTTTGCTTCTGTTTCATCAACTGTAAGAGGTTTCTCACAAACGACGTTAATATCTGCTTCGAGAAATTCCTTTGCGATTGGGAAGTGAGTAGCGTTTGGGGTGCAGATACTCACAAAGTCTATTCCATCTTCTCTAGCAGACTCTTTGGAGGCCATTTCCTTGAAATCTTTATAGACTCTGTCGTCAGAAACACAGAGTTTCTTTGCGGTTCTAACTGTGTCGTCGTAATAGATCGAGAAACAGCCAGCAACAAGCTTCGCAAGACCGTCCATTGCTATTGCTTTTCTATGAACATCACCAATAAACGAACCTTCGCCCCCACCTACCATTCCGTATTTTAACTTACCTGCTGAGGCGACTTCTTTGCCTTCAATCATTTCACTCACCTCGAGTATATTTGTTTTTCTTACGGCAGAATACAGAGAAAAGGAGGAAATTCCCCTATTCTCTAAAATTATAGCTAAAATCGGACTCAATTCTTGCATCATATCTGGCTCAAATAACAGGAGGAAAACGGAAGAATTTTGTGAGAAACTGAATTGATTTTTGCTGTTTTCATCAGATGGACCCTAATCATCTCAGATCGTTCCTAGAGCGCTTAGAAGACGCTTGCACTTATAGCATCGTGTTGTCTTTAATTTTTTGCTCCATAAAAATATTTATTCAGTGGAAAGAGAGCGGCGGGGGAATTCCCCGCCTCAGTTTTGATAAGTCTGGAGTCCCCTTTTTATCTTACTCTTCATCAAAAGGAATAATATAGCTGTCGTAAGACAGATCCAGAAAATCTGAAAAGCAAAACCGCTCCATTTTGAGCTCAGGTTCAGAATATCTCGTAACGCCACGAATGACCAGTAAGTAGGGGACCAGAAGAATATCCATTGCGCTCTCTCTGGAAGAATAAAAGCTAGCATCACAGGCATAAGCAAAAGCCAACCGCTAATCTTCATGTTTGCAATGCCGCTCATTTGAGAGGATGAAACCACACCGATGAGAAAGCCGAAAACTATTCCGATCATCGAGCTCACAACGCAAACGATCATCAGTTTTAGATAGTCGATGCTGGGGATATCGAATATCAAGGTCGCAACTAGCGCATGGAATAGAGGAATCACAATTCCCATGATACTTCTGCCGAAAATGAGTTCATTCTTTGTGATAGGAGTTACCATGAGAGCCCTCATAGCTCCGGACTCTTTCTCTTCTATTATGTTGAATCCTATAACCATACCGCCAAGAACAAAAGAAATTATGACTACAAAGCTGAAACCAAACACCGTAATCGGAGGAACGAACCTTCCTTTATTGCTCTCCTCAACTTCGAGCGATCTCCATACTTCAAATTGAATTCCTGACAAAATTAGTTTCGCGGCTTCTTCGATTTCCTTCGATTCGTTTCCTTGAAGAACGAGGTTAAATGATTCTCCGTCATAATATATGCCGATAACATCGGTCGCTTCTTCGACTCTTTCTTTCAACTCAGCTTCAGATACAGTAAATTCAATATCGCCGAACTTGTTTAGGATCTCCGCAGTCTCTTCCTGCCCGCTGATAGTAACGAAATTCAGAGAAAGGGTTTGAAACCCAGGAGCAATTACCCTGAAGAAGAATGAAAAGATAATTGGAGTCAGGAGTATGTATATTACTATCTTATCCCGGCTACCATTTACAACATCGATTCTGAAGATATTGAATATTCTCTTAAGGCTCATCTCTACACCACCTAACCTTTTCTCAGTCGGAGTTTGTAGGTCGTCACTGCAATCAGAAAAGCAGCAGCGGCTTCGATCGCAACTAGAATCAAGCCAGAAATCTCAGATGAACTAAACTCTGGGAAAACCGCCCCCTTCAAAGCAAATAGAATGGGATAGGTTGGAAGAATTCTCAGATACCATGGAGAAAAGCCTTCTGAAAAGTACGATAGCATAGGCAACGTAAAAACCACTGTCAGAGCAAGCATAGCGGCCATTGACTGAGATAGGTTCTTGTAGAAGCTTGCCACTATGAGGGAGACAGAAGTTGATAGGAAGCTGCCGACAACTACAATTATTATGAGTATGAAGTAATCGGCTCCAAGGCCAACAACCAGCGGAGTAAGAATAAAGGTAAAGACAATTCCCAGAAGCGCAAGAAGTATTACTTTCGCTCCCAGGTATTCCCAGATCTTACCGGGCGTTACCGAATATGCGTGGAGAGTCTTCTGCGACTTCTCGCTAAATACCATTGCAAATACCATTATCATTCCCATCATCACCGCTTCGAACATCAAGAATATGGGTAGGAAGGACTTGTTGAAGGGAATCTTATCCGAAGTGCTTTGAATCTCGTGAAGGTACTCAATGTCTCTTTCAGAGGTAAATTCAACATCAGGACCAGCCAAAAAGGTTGCAACGAAGAGTTTAATGAATTCTTTAGTCTCAGCATCTTCATGACCCTGGAATACTAGTTCGATCGATGGAGAAGAAATACTGCCTTTGACTATAATACCGATGCTGTTGAATCTCCCGTTCATTAAACTATCCATTTCTTCCCGGCTATTTACTATGGATAGTGAGGCCTGTGATTCACTGGAATCGAGTTGCAACATGGTCGCCAGTTCATCATTCTCAGTTAGCAAGACCAGCTCGATGTTAGTTGAGAGATCCTCGGGGAGCAAGAAGGTCATCAAGAGGAAATAAGCCATCGCCAGTCCCACAGTCAACAAGAAGAAGTGACTTCTCCATCCAAGTTTGACTTCCTTCAAAATGTTTGTGAAGAGTCTCATTACTTCAACTCCTCTCCCGTAGCCTTTATAAATATCTCTTCGAGAGTGGCCTCCTTAGAGTGAATCGTCTCGATTACCTCAGAGTTGAGCAGAGAATTCAGCCTTTCTCTGTCGGCCGGTTGGGTCAGCGAGATCTTTTCCTTTCTGAGTGAACCATTTGCTTTGTACTCGACCTCTACCAAACGTTTCCCGTACTTCAGTTTCAGGTTCCTTGGAGAGTCAATAAGGGAGATCTCTCCAGAAACGATAAATGCCACTCTATCACACAGTTCATCTGCTACATGCATGTTATGCGTCGTCAGGAAAATCGTCGTGCCTTCACTGTTTTTTTCTTTGATTACCTTCCTTATTGATGCGGAAGTCGAGGGATCGAGCCCCGATACGGGCTCGTCAAGGAACCAGATCTTCGGACTGTTAATGAGAGAACGGGCAAAGACAAGTCTTTGCTGCATTCCCTTCGAGTACTCCCCCGCCTTCTTTTTGGCAGCTTCTTTGAGACCGACCATTTCCAGTAAATTCATTGGATCTGCCGTGGGTACATCGTAAAGGCTAGCGAAGTATTCAAGGTTTTCGAGACCCGTAAGCTTGAGATAAAGATTCGGATTTTCGAAAGATACGCCGACCCTGTTATAGAATTCTGAGGTGAGTTGTGAAACATCTACATCCATGACCCTTGCAGAGCCCTTCTGGAGTGGCAGCAGGCCGGTCAATATCTTTTGGGTTGTCGATTTTCCTGCCCCGTTAGGACCCAAGAAGCCGAAAACTTCACCTTCTTTTACTTCGAATGAAATGCCCTTCACCGCATATTCCGTATTATTACTGTACGAGTAATATAGGTTATTTACTTCAATCATAATCTACTCTCCTTTTCATACCGTATTCAAGCAACTTGATAAGTGAAAGATACTTATCTCTTGCCCGTTCTGAAATCATTCCTTCACTGTCGGATCTGACCATTTCGCTCAGCGAGAGCATAAAAGCAGTTATGAGCTTCGCAGTCATTTCTGGATCGACCCATTCAGCGATCTCACCGCTATCTTTACCCCGTTTAATCAAAGAACTGATCAGGTCGTTGCTTGAGGGAGCGTACTCTCCCAGGATTTTGTTCATCAATGATTTGTTTGCGACCAAGTCATCGCTGATTTTTGAAAGCCGGGGATCATCCTCGGCCATTTTGATTCCGGCTCCAACCATAATTCTCAGAATTTCGAAAATACTTGATTTCTCAAGAGAGTCCCTTATACCGGTCATCATCTGCATCTTCTTTTCAAAGACAATGTCCAGTATATGCTTGAAGATATCACTCTTGTCTCTGAAGTACTGATAAAAACTACCTTTAGGAATGGAGGATTTTCTTACTATTTCATTTACCTTGGCGTTTTCAAAACCATTCTCGGCAAATTCATCTACGGCTGCCTCGATTATTCTTTCCTTCTTTTCGTCAGGCAGATTGAAAAATGTCTCTGTCGGCATTTACTCACCTCCTAATGACCACATAGTCATATGACCGGTCAGTCATATTATACATTGCCAGACCCATCGTTCGCTAACATGACCGAACGGTCATGTTAAGTCGAGATTAAAAGGAGTATCCTGAATCGGGCCGTTTTGGTTAGATCTCATGAAGCTTCTCTTATAAGACTAAGTTACTGCAGAAGCCATCTGCACAAGATCAAAAGAAGCGAATAATCAATTGACTTTTCATTGATATATTATCTATCAATCGTGGTTGATGAAGAATCACCGAAGAATAAAAAAAGAGAGCGGCATCTCGCCGCTCTCAAGAAAAATTGCAGCTTAGTCAAGAACGTCAATAGTTATTAGTTTCAGAGGAATGATAACCTTTGCTTCGACACTTGC
The DNA here is from genome assembly GCF_003664995.1 of Mesotoga sp. BH458_6_3_2_1. Lineage (NCBI taxonomy): Bacteria > Thermotogati > Thermotogota > Thermotogae > Kosmotogales > Kosmotogaceae > Mesotoga > Mesotoga sp. BH458_6_3_2_1. The sequence goes on from NZ_JFHL01000018.1 coordinate 70,020, forward strand.
GCCGTTGATGATTCTCTGAGCGGCAATTACTGCCATCTCCATCTGTAGGTAGGGCTGCTGTTGGACTGTAGCAACCATCTCGCCTGCTTTTATTGCAGCAATCGCATCGTCAGTTGCATCGATTCCGACGATTTTGATTTCATTCAGCCTTCCTGCTGCAATCGCCGATCTTACAGCACCTAGAGCCATTTCGTCATTGTGGCCGTAAATTCCATCCAGAACCGGGTTCCCCTGAAGAATGTCGTCACTAACTCTTGCACCTTCTTCCCTCGAGTAGTTTGCTGTCAGTGATGCAACGACTTCAATACCTGGGTACTTCTTTATCTCGTCGATGAAACCCGCTTGTCTGTCTACTGCCGAGGGCGCACCGGGAATTCCCTCAAGAACTGCAACTCTTCCCTTTCCATCAAGTGCTTCCGCCATTGCCATTGCAGCAAGCATTCCGGCTTCTTTATTATCAATATCCAGGTGCTGTGCTACAACTCCTCCGTTAGAAGGTCTAGTAACTGTAATTACCGGGATTCCAGCCGCATTTGCTTCCAGAACTGCCGAGACTATCGCATCTGAATCAACTGGATTAATGATAAGCACATCAACCCTTCTCGTTATGAGATCCTGAATCTGAGCAAATTGAGTCTCCGGTTTGTCCTGTGCGTCAAGAACGATCAGTTCCAACCCAAGTTCGCTTGCCTTTGCCTCTCCACCCTCTTTCATGGTTACGAAAAAGGGATTCGCCAGCGTGGAGACTGAGAATCCAATGGTCTTGGCCGCAAGGCCAGTTAGTGCCAGCAATCCAACCATCAAAACTACTAAAAGCATTCGTTTCATGTTACCCCTCCTTTTTGATAGGTAATCTTAATCACTACGTTTTGCAAGTACGGCAACGAGTATTATGACTCCTTTAACGATTTGCTGAAAGAACGATGAAACTCCAACTAGATTCATTCCATTATCAATAACACCTATTACCATGGCGCCTAGGAGTGTGCCCAACACGGTTCCCACTCCTCCTGAAAGGGAGGCTCCGCCAAGTATCACCGCAGCGATTACATTCATCTCAAGCCCTTCTGCAGCATTTGGTTGCGCCGAGAGCAATCTGGAAGTTATGAGAATGCCGCCGAGTGCGCTCATCAAACCGGAGATAGCAAAGGCAAGTACTCTGTATTTCTTTACGGGAATAGCCGAAAGCCTTGCGGCCTCCTTATTAGCTCCGATTGATTTCATGTACACTCCATGTTTTGTTCTGTTCAGAATAAAGAATGCGAGAACAAAGACTCCGGCAGCAATTATCGTTGAAACCGGTACCGGTCCAAGATAACCGGCACCCATGATTCCAAAATCAACCGGCAATCTCGATATAGGTTTCCCTCCCGTCCACACCAAAGCGGCTCCTCTGGCAATTCCCATCATGGCAAGCGTTACTATGAAGGATTGAACTCTTCCATAAACGGCGAGAACGCCATTTGTAAGGCCTATACCGACTCCCATAGCCAATCCCGCAATGATAGCAAGGAATATTGAGCCCGTAACAGTCAGAACCGCTGCGGTTGCAACTCCTACCAATGCCGCGGAAGAACCTACAGAAAGATCTATTTCTCCGGTTAGAATGACGAAGGTCATTCCAATGGCGACTATTAGAGTTATCGACACCTGCCTGGTTACGTTCAGCAGATTTCTCGAATTGAAGAAGAAGGGAGACATCAATGAGAAGACTACCATAAGGATCACAAGAATTAGAATCAGTCCCAACTCTCCTTTGAGCATCTTCAGGAATTTGGTCCAAAACGCTGATCTATCTGTTTTCTCAATTGTGTTTTCCATCTGCCCTAACCTCCAAGTGCCAGTGTCAACAACTGCTCTGTTGAAGATTCTTTGCCGACTAACTCTGCCACAATGTCTCCCTTTCTTATAACAAGTATTCGATCACAGATCGCATTCATCTCCCTGAACTCCGAAGACAATATCAGAATTCCCGTGCCGCGGTCGGCAAGATAATTTATCAGAGAATAGATCTCAGTCTTTGCGCCAATATCGATTCCGCGGGTCGGTTCATCTAGAATCAAGATATCGGGTTCACCGCACAGCCACTTCCCAATAACCACTTTCTGTTGATTGCCGCCGGAAAGATTTTGAACTGCCATCTTTATATCTAGCGGTCGCACTCTCAACTTTTCAGATGTATCCTTTGCGAGCTGTGATTTCTTCTTGTTGGAAATTACCCCTTTGCTAATGGCAAGATCGATATTTGCAACACAGATATTGTGCTCTACATTAAGCCTTAGGAAAAGGCCCTGACCTTTTCGATCCTCAGGGATGAAGGAAATGCCGAGTTTCTTTGCATCATCAGGCGACTTCAGACTTACCGCCTTGCCGTCGATCGAAATATCACCCCGCAGAGATTTGTCGGCTCCGAAGAGTCCAAGTGCTAGCTCACTCTTTCCAGAGCCAATTATTCCCGTAATTCCCAGTATCTCGCCTTTTCTCAGAGAAAAACTGATTGGTGCAAACATCTTCTCTGTCTTGAACTCTCTCACTTCAAGGAGCATGTCTTCTGACGGGGCTCCTTCACGAACGGGAAACTCCTCTTTTAGTGTTCTTCCAAGCATTGATTTGACAAGAGTTTTTAGATCTACCGAATCAATGTCGAATGTTCCAGCGTTCTGGCCGTCTCTTAATACGGTCGCCCTATCACAAACGCGAAAAACCTCATCTAGGTGGTGGGATATGTAGATCATGTTTACTTCTTTCTTCTTCAGGTCATCCATGATTTTGAAGAGTGTGTCAATTTCTGCTCTGCTCATACCGGTTGTAGGTTCATCTAGAAGAAGAATATTCGCATTGATAGAGAGAGCTTTGATGATTTCTACTATCCTTTTCTGGCCAAGCCCCAAATCCCCCACAAAAGCACTCGGATCCACTGCGATTGCAAAGGAGGAAAGATACTTTGCCGCTTTATCCATAAGCTCTCTCTTTTTGATGGAGCCAAAGAAAGATGTGGTTGGCTCGTGGCCAAGGAAAATGTTTTCTGCAACCGTAAGAGAGTCAACCAGGCTAAGCTCCTGATATATTGCGCCGATTCCTTTGTGTCTAGCATCTACAGGGTCTTCGATCGTGACGCTTTTCCCTCTCACTTGAATCGATCCCGAATCCATTTTGTGAACACCTGTAAGGATCTTGATTAACGTTGATTTTCCGGCACCGTTCTCCCCAAGAAGCGCGTGGACTTCACCTTCTGCCAGTTCGAAGCTTACATCTTTTAGTGCGTGAATACCTCCAAAAGACTTGTGGATTCCTTCGAGCTTCAGGACAGTCTCAGGCACTTCTCACACCCGCTTTCTCAGCAAATCTCGTACGCTCTCAGACGAAGGGATAGAAGTCTGGGCGCCGGAAGTTGTTGTACTTAACGCTCCAGCTGCATTTGCCCATTCTAGAGACTGTCTAAGGCTTTTACCCTTTGAAAGAGCTGCCGCCAGTGCTCCCGAGAAGACATCTCCAGCAGCAGTAGTATCAACGCAGTTGACTTTGAAGGGATCGAGCTCTATGAAGCAGTCTTCGTCGAGGCCAACAATTCCCTTTTCACCCAAAGTAATTATCGGTAATCTGAAACCCAGCAACTTAAGTTTCTTAAGAGCATTCCGTTCAGACTCTTTGTCATGTATTTCTATGCCGGTGAGTATCCTCGCTTCCGTTTCGTTTGGTTTTATGAGATTAACCAAAGACGCGATGGAATCGGGAAATCCCTGTCTTGGGGCAGGCGCAGGATCGACAATGGTAAACATTCCCTTCTCGTGAGCCATTTCTATTGCCCTAAAGATAGTCTCTTCTGCTATCTCCATAGTTAGCAGGAGAATTCTTCCTGATTCGAAGAGATCCGAGTTTCTCTCTACATCATCGGGAGAGAGTAATGCGTTGCTGCCTGGAGTAAATGAAATCGAATTCTGGCCCTTCTTGTCAACTCGTATCATTGCTATTCCTGCTGTTCTTTCTGGATCTCTTAGAATTCGGGAAGTGTCGACTCCTTTTTCACTCATTAATTTATTCAGCTCTTCACTAAATCCGTCACCGCCAAGTTTAGTGAACATCTGCACTTTGGCGCCATTCATTGCAGCTGCGACCGCCTGATTGCCGCCTTTACCACCTGGATAAGTACTGAAGTTGTCCGTAAGAACTGTCTCACCAGGCTCGGGAAGGTTATCCATTACCATAACAAGATCCATATTCATACTTCCCATGCACAGAATCTCTCCGTTGAAGTCAAAGTCAATCATCTTTAGTCTCCCTTCTAAGAGAGTCAACACTTTTCATGAACCTCTTTACTCTGTCGGGATCAACAGGATTCTTCCAGTTGTTGTCCTTCTTGAAGTAACTGCCAACAATTGCTCCATCAGAGAATCTAAGGAGCTCACTCACATTATCTTCCGTTAAACCGCTACCGATTATTACGGGAACGCCAACTGTATCGCTGAAACTCCTTACTTTCTTAGCATCGGGTGCTTGTCCGGTTTCAAATCCCGTAACTATCAATACTTCTGCGCCTTCAGACTCTGCATCGTGGGCCTGTTCCTCCACACTTCTGTCTGAAATGATGAAATGGCTTCCATGCTTGACATTGACGTCGCACATGAACTTTACGTCTTCTGCACCTAGAAGTTTTCTGTATCTTGCGAGTTCTGCTCCGATACCTTCCGTCAAGCCGGCGTGAGAAACATATGCATTCACCCATTCGAAGACTCTTATCCATCTGGCTCCTGCTGCAACGGCCGATGCAAGCGAAACCTTGCCTCCATTGAGATGGCAGTTCACGCCCACTGGAATTCTGACGGCTTCCCGAACCTTCTGAGTCGCCACTGCCAGGGCTGCAGAGGTTTCATGGCCAATCTTTTCTCCCTTAAGATAGGGGAAGTCCCAGATATTCTCAATTTGGAGTCCGTCAACACCGCAATCCTCCATGGTTCTTGCCTCTTCAACGGCGATCCTAAGTATCTCCTTCATTCCAAACCTGGCAGAATCGTATCTTGGAGAACCTGGGAGGGGACGTAAGTGTATCATTCCAATGATGGGTTTGTCGATTTTGAATATTTCTTCAAGAACTTCCTTGTTTCTTTTCACGATTACCACCTCTTTGTCTTTCGGCGCAGCTGCAAAACAGTATCCTTGATCGATGAAGAAGAGAAGATCTCTAGAAATCTACACCGGAAACCAGTATGATATTTGCGTATGGAGTAAACTCTCCTGTCTTGACGAATACTTTTACTTCTTTGCCTTGGAGACCGCCATTTAGAACTAGATCCTTGAATTCTGGATGAGGGATATTCTCCTCCACTATAGCGTTCCCTTTGTTCTTGACTTGCGAAACAATTTCCTTCAGTTGTGAATAGATTTCCGGGCTTGCCGATTTGGTTTCGTCAGCGATAATTACCTTCTCGATTTCAAGTTCCTCGAGGACGACCTTAACGACATCTACGAACCTGGGGAGATCTCTTCCTACCGATACATCGATGCAAATTGTGTTTTCGTGCCTTGGGAACGGAAAGCCCCTGTCTGTTATAACTAACATGTCTCCGTGGCCAAGTCTTGCCACTTCTCTTGCAAGATCGTTGTGAAGAATACCCTTTGTCTTCATTCCTTCACCTCCATTGATTAGTCATATTTCAGTTGATTCCCTCACTATAAGCTGTGAATCCAGCTCCATTTTTTTCGTATGGACGCTTTCCCCATTCTGCTTTTTCATGATCTTCTCAAGAAGCAACTTCATTGCTGCCCTTCCAGCTTCATACTTGGGCTGATTCACAGTCGTCATTGCCGGGATTACTAGTGATGAGTAAAGAACATTGTCAAACCCTGCAATTGAGATGTCTTTCGGAATCTTCAACCCGTGCTGTTTTGCTGCCTCAATTGCCCCCCACGCCATCATGTCATTCCCGGCAAAGACAGCAGTTGGTCTGTTCTTAAGCTTCAATATTTGCTGCTTCATTATCTTGAATCCGTCCTCATATTTGAAGCCACCATAATAGATTCTTATATCTCCTTCGCGTATTCCATCTTTCTCAAGTTCGCTGCAGAATCCCTGAAGCCTTCTTACTGCACTGGGTACATCTCTTGGTCCAGCTATGCAGGCAAATCTTTTGTGCCCTTTATTTAGTAAGTGTCTGGCTAACTGAGCAGAACCTTTGAAATTATTGGTGTAGATTACGTCAATTAGCGGATTCTCGATTGTGAGATGCCTGTCAAGAATCACCATGGGCATTCCATCTGAAAGATCGGCTAGAAGCCCCTCTTCCATTCTGGGTGCAACATTGATCACACCATCCACTCCGTGGCCGAGGAAGGAAATCAACGTCTCTTCTTCTCTGTGACTCTTTCCATCGCTGTTACAGAGAAACATCTGGTAATCGTGATCGAGTGCGACGCTTTCCACACCCCTTGCGATTTCGGCGAAGTACGGATTAGTAATATCCGGAACCAGAAGTCCAACCAGGAATGACTTTCGAATTCTAAGACTTCTAGCAATTTTACTTGGTCTGTATTGAAGGGCGTTTATGGAATCAAGGACAACGCTCTTCAGTTCAGGACTCACGAATTTCTTCCCAGATATTACATTTGATACTGTGGCCACCGATACTCCAGCATGTTTGGCAACATCTTTCATATTAGCCATTCAACGACCCTCACTCGATTGCTAGTTAAACGTTTAGTTAATCGTTTAACTAGAGTGTATCATGTATAAACTCGAATGCAAAACCCAGTTATCTTTGAATGAAAGGAATTATCTTTGAAGGAGGGTGATTAAAATCGTTTTGCTAAGTAAATCGCAAGTATTCGATGAAGAGGCTGTTCATCCCTAACCTCGGGTCCATCATCAGAATTCGATGTTCTTGAATATTTCCCCTGCAGAAGTGGAAAGCAGTCATACGAAAAGTATTGGAAATCCCATTTGGCTTTGTGTTTGTGGAAATTGATTAGATCGTATTATAATGTATGAGGTTTTTGTAGTATTATTGCACAGAAGTCATCGCGGGAGGTGGTTGTGTGAGCTTGGAAAAGAGGCTTTACAAGTCTAGAAAGGACAAAGTTATAGATGGTCTGGCTGCAGGAATAGCAGAGTATCTTGGAATCGATCCGGTGATAGTCAGGTTAGTGTTTGTAGCACTGGTTTTCGCAGGCGGAGCTGGCTTAATAATATACATTATTGGCATGTTTATTGTACCCAGAGCTCCGATAAACAGTGAAAACAATGTTGTAATAATGGATGAGGAAGGGAAGCCGATTGAAGAAGGGGAGAAGACGGGCATATCCGATGACAAGAGTAAACTGATAATTGCAGGAATTCTCATTGTCTTCGGAATAGCTCTCTTATTGGGATCCTTCACCCCATGGAACATTTTCAGTGGTGTTTTCTGGAAGCTGGTAATAGGAGTGGTCTTAATCGCAGGCGGAGGTTTTGTCATTTACAAATCCATCAGCAGGAGATGATTCTATGAAAATTGCGATGGGACTGATCTTTGTATTAGTTGGGGTATTGCTGATTTTTGGGATATTTACCGGCGACACACTTCTAAATGCTTTTGTCAACCTTGCGAATTACTGGCCTATCATCCTAGTGTTTGTCGGATTGAGTATTCTCTCAAGTATAAAGGGACTTAGATGGATCAGATATTTGAATGCCTTGCTGATCATAATCTTTGTGCTGTTCATCTTCTTCTGGCCGTCTCCTTTTTTGTCTGGCGAGAGAGCGGTGAAAGACACTGTAACCCTTGAGGCTTTGGAATCATCCAGGAGCATTGAGATTCAGTTAAACCTTGCGATGGCTAATATCACCGTAGAGGCCTTAGAAGAAGCGGCATCGTCAACGGCTGCCGTCATCGATTACACTGTGCGTGGTTCGAATCTCAGGATCGAAGAAGACAAAACTCAGCTATCTCAGAAGTTTGTTATTAGGCCAGATTCGAACGTTTCGTGGTTAGGAACAAGTACTGTTGTGATGAAGTTGAACCCCAATTATAACTATGTCCTAAAATTTGACAGCGCGGTCATTAACAGCAGGTTCAATTTAGAAGAACTGAAAGTTGATGAACTAAGACTTAACGGAGCAATTATCAAGGCAGAACTCAATATGTCTGAAGTTGGACCCACAGACATAAAGGTCAATGCGGCGATAATCAATTCTGAGATTTATGTTCCTGATACTATCAGATCAATTCTAAGAGCAAACGCCGCGATCAAGAATGTCAAAACGGACCTGCCTTATACAGGCAATGGGGAGTATGTATTTGAGGGCAAGTCCTTTGACTTCAGCTCTTTTCTTTCATTTGAAAGTGCAATCATGAACCTGAAGGTTTCAGACTGAGGCGATCTTCAGAGCTTTATCGCAAACGGAGACTTCCATGGGAAGACCTCCGACAACTTCTCCGTCCATCTGAATAATGACATCTCTGTCACTCTTCACGGAGATGTTCTTGGCGGTCCGATAGCTAACGGTGTCAACGGCTAAATGTTCACCGCGGTAGATCTTTGGAAAGTGATAAAGCAAACGAATTTTAGACATCTTTGACACGCCCACGACATCAACGAGTCCATCATCCACAACAGCTTTGGGCGCTATTCTCATTCCTCCGCCAAAGTAGTTCCCATTGGCCATTGTAAGAAAGAAGAAACTGCCGGAGACTTCTTCCCCTTCAACAACGAAACTCAAAGGATAGGTCTTTGAGGTTACGTACTCTATCAGGAAGGAGAGCAGATAAGCCATCTTTCCGCTCGTCTTGAATCTTGATTTGTTCATTCTGTCTGTTATTGCGGCATCGAATCCCGCTCCAATGACATTTACTGCATACCTGAGAGACTTGTTGCCGGTGAAATCTCTATAGAAAACCTTCAGTAAGTCTATTTCGCGTGTTTTCTTTCCAGAAGCAATCTTGACCATTTCCTTGTAGTCATGTTTGAGATCAATAGCTCTTGCAAAGTCATTGCCCGAACCGATGGCGATGATTCCCACTGAAGCCCGAGATTTGCCGATTGTCATTCCGTTCACTACCTCGTTTAGAGTTCCGTCTCCTCCTACACTAATTATTCTTTCGTAGTCAGAGTTGTGTGAAACGTAGTCCATAGCATCTCCTGGACAAGTTGTCACGTGGAGGTCGTAGTCACCGATTTCATCACGAATCAATGTGGAGATGCTGTTCTCAAAATCTCTGCCGGCTTCACCATGACTAGCATTTGGATTAACTACTACGAGGGTTTTCAAATCCGTTTACCTCCGCCCATGCTTCGATGGTAGATTTTATCACAAGTTTTCAGGTCATTGACTCAAGTCTGTGAACTATAAAGGAAGCGACGTCTTCTGCGAAAGTCCCGGGACCGAACCCGGCATCGTATCCCAGTTCTTTTGCCAGTTCATGAGTTATTCTTGCTCCACCGGCTACAAGAATGACTCTCTTTCTAAGGTTTTCGGCTTCAAGAAGCTCAACCAGCGAAGTCATATTCTTGAGATGAACATTCTTTGCTGTAACTGTCTGTGATATTAGAATTGCGTCTGCACTAAGTTCAATTGCCTTTGCCACTAGCTCCTCATTCTGAACCTGACTACCGAGATTATGGGCATCAATATTCTTGTATCTTTCCAGTCCGTAGTGACCTGCAAAACCTTTCATGTTCATTATCGCGTCGATACCTACCGTGTGAGCGTCAGTTCCGGTGCTAGCTCCTACTACAACTATCTTTCTCCTTATTCGCTCTTCGATGAATTTGTCGATCTCTTCCATAGACATTTTTTCTAAAGCAATCTTGGGGACCCGGATAGATGTGTAGTCTAAAGTATAGGAGGACTCACCATAGGCGACGAAGAAAGTGAAGTCAGACGTCATCTCCTTTGAAAAAACAATCTGGGGGTTCTTCAACCCCATCTTTCTCATCAGCAATTTCGCCGCCTCATCTGCTTCGGGACCAAATGGAGCAGGAAGGGTAAAACTCAGCTGAACTTTGCCGTCGTTCATTGTATCCCCATATGGAGTTATTCTACTCAGGTCGATTTTTGAGACTCTCTCCTCTTTATTTACTGAGAATTCATCCATTTTGTCTTCCTCCAAGCATCTTCTCGATAAATGGGTTTCTGTACATGGAACCCTTTTCGACGACTCCGTCCAATCCTTTTCCACCATGCTGCGATCTTCTAACATTTGCGAATATACCTTTTTCCAGCGCTTCGAAGAGACCTACGGAAACGATTTCTTTTAGCAGGACCAAAGCTTCCTTTAGCACGGTGGAGGCTCTTGCCTGGATAATGCCATCTTCTTTGAATGCTATCTCATCACCAAGATCACGTAAATTGTTGAAAATGTAGCGTGCATTCTCAATCGCAAGATACCTGTCACTCATGAAAGGAGTGTGAATCGCTTCGGTAAGCATTCCCAGCAGTTGAATGCCTTGATTAGTCATGATGGAAATCACATTGAAAAGAGTATCTTGAGCGTAACCTCTGAAAATGTTTCCTGTCATGAACTTCGTTGGTGGCATGTATTTCAACGGGGCTTTTGGAAATATCTCCCGGCTCATCTGCGCTTGAGCGAGCTCATATAGGAAGCCGTTTTCTATTGATGGATCCATCTCGAAGGCGTGCCCAAGTCCCATTTGCTCTTCAGGGATACCGGCCATCAGCGCCAGCCTTTCGTTTATGAACTGGGAAGCCAGTACAGTGTGGGCTTCTTCATATGCATCGGCAGTAGTCAGGTAGTTGTCTTCACCGGTATTGATTATTACTCCGGCGAATCCATTAATGACCCTTGAAAAGTATTGGTCGATTATGGTCCTTTTCATGTTTATGTCTCTGAACAGGATGCCGTAGAGGGCATCGTTCAGCATGACATCAAGTCTTTCGACAGCTCCCATTGCCGCAATTTCCGGCATACAAAGTCCAGAGCAGTAATTGCAGAGCCTGATATATCTTCCTACCTCTTCTCCAACTTCATCAAGCGCAGACCGCATTATTCTGAAATTTTCTTGGGTAGCGTATGTACCCCCAAAACCTTCTGTTGTTGGTCCATACGGAACATAATCGAGTAGACTCTGACCAGTCGATCTGATTACTGCCACTATGTCTGCTCCTTGTTTTGCAGCTGCCTTTGCTTGTACCACATCTTCATATATGTTTCCCGTAGCTACAATGACGTAGAGATACGGTTTTCTTCCTTCACCAATTTCTCGAATCAAAGACACGCGCTTATCGCGATTTGACCGAATTTTCTCAACAGTCTTACTCACCAATTCATCGATACCGTCGAAAACCTCATTGTGAGGCTTATAATCAATGCTTCTTAGATCCATTCTTCCTCGAGAAATTTCCTCAGCAATCCTCTGAGGTGTAAGACCGGTTACCAGCAGGGCATTGCCAACAACGTATGCGGCACCTTCTTCTATTAGATTCGCCGACTTGAGGTGATCTACGACAATATTCGGCATCGGGATTCCGTGATCGTCGACCCCATCTATACCAAGCAGCCGGCAGACTGCTCTCTCGACACTTACCGTTGTGTGTTGAATAACGAAATCATGTATGCCGTCGGAAATTGTTTCGGCGTAATCCCTTGCCTCTGCAACTTTTCTCTCGTCAAGATTCAATTTCCCTTTCATTCACAACCTCCCTCCATCTTTCTTTTGATAAGCTGGATAAACTCTCTGTCAAGTCCCATTAGACGGGCGATTGTTATTGCCTCTTTTGGAAAGGACTCGGTACTTCCCATTTCTACAAGTGAGTGATCCACGTAATAAGAGACATCCCTGCCCTTTTCTTTGATTACCTTCTCGTGATCTACACCTTTAATTATGAACATCTGTGCACCTTCAATGCCAAGCGCCTCTTCATAGTGAGATGTGAAAACGGATCGACATTTTTCGTTTCGGTGAAGGTATTCTGCAGAGGCCATGAGAAATGCAGGTCCTTCAACTGGATTTGTGCTTCTTCCTATTTCGTCAAAAAGAAACAGGCCGCTAGTGTCTGAATCGACAATTTCGATTGCCATTTTAAGGTGTTCGATTTCCCCTGCGAACGAAGAAAGCCCGTCTACAAAAGACTGTTTGTCTCCACTGAAATAAATGACCGTATCATAAACAGGAATGAGCGCATTTCTTGCTGGAACAAAAAGGCCGTGCTGGAACATTGTTTGAAGGAGTGCGACTGTCCTGAGAAGAACGGATTTTCCGGTCATATTTCCGCCAATAATCACTACTTTCCTTCCCAGTTTTGCGGAAAAGGGCTGGAATTCTCTGCCTCTCAGGTTAAGGTTTCTAGATATTTCTGGGTTTACAAGATCTCGAAACTCATACTCCCCTGAGCTTATATCCGGCTTCTCCAAGCCAAGTTTCCGATTGAGTTCGGTGAGAGCGATTGTGAAATCTATATTTCCAATAACCTTAATCGCTGCATCAAGTGCTTCGCAGTTTTCGAGAAGTCTCTTAGAAAGTCTGGCTCTCACTCTGTTCTCGATCTCGAAGTTTTCCTGTAGAAGCTGGTTGAGTTCCGATTCCTTATCTTCAACTTCGATTCGCTGAAGTCTGTGGATCTCCTTTCTGATTACGCTTAGAGAATCGTCGCAGTTGTCGGAGATATGGAAGCTTTCGGTTCCTGAATTGTCTGGATCTAGAATCGAAAACACAACAGAAAGATCAGGAAGTTCCATCCAAGAAGCGCATCTCCCCAGTTTCTCCCTAAGCTTTCCGCACCAATAAGTGAAGCTTTTTACTTCGAACAGTTCAATATCATCTAGGACATTTGCCGAAGAGAGGTTCGAAAGCGTACCCCTGATATCTCTGATTTTTGAAAGAATTAGCTTAAAAGAAGCAACCTTTCCTTCCTTCTCAGCCATATCAAGCTGTCTTTGGTGAGATTCAATTATCTCGTTTGCACTCGTCATGAAGTTGAGATTGCGTAGCTGCTCTCTACCCATGGGAGTGAGAGGGTCTATGAGAGAAACTATGTATTCAAATCCACAATCTAGATATTTCACTTTGGAATCTCCTCCATAACATCGACAATGGGCACATCGATCTTCTTTTCGAGTGCTCTTATAAGTTCTCTTGAATGAATCTTGAATCCTGTTGGAGAAAATGGATTCACAGTTACGGCAATAAGATTTGCTGGATGGAGAACTTCCAGTCGGCCACCGGCTCTTTCGTAATTCATTAGGCTCCTTTCGTCGACAAAGATCCTCGAAAAATCCTTCACCACCACTCTCGTTCCTCTCTCTGATAGAGAGAGAAGAACGGAAGATGTCAGCGATCCATCGATGAAGATCGTTTTCCCCGCTATTCTCGCTCTTGGGTACGATGTGGTTAATGCAGAGGAAGACAGTTTTTCGAATCTCCCGCCATTCTCTATCCACACTCCATCCTTGAGTGAGAGCATGCGACTCAGTAACTTCGGTTCAGTTGCCTTTAGCGAGATCAACTTTACGGCAAAGAAAGTCTTTCGGCACAGTTCCTCCATATTCATTGAGAGTGCCGCTCCTGTGGCAAGGATTATTCCATCGGAAACAAGAGGAGTTCCTGGACTCATTCGTGACGTCGAACCATCTATCAGAATTCTTTCGCAGCCATATGATTTCATGATACTTACAGCTTCAAGAAGGTACTGCAAAATCGATGGTCCCGATAAAATGACTTTCCCATCGGTCTCGGCTCTTGCAAAGACGGTTTTTCCAAGAGGGGATCTGTAATCCATTAGATCAATTACAGTAGCTGAAAACTGTCTACTCCGGAAGTCTTTCTCAGAAGTTGCAAAATACGTTCCTCTTTTTAGACTTATCTCGGGTTTTTCATTAAGGTATATCTGGTCTCTTCTTTCACCTTCGAGTCCGGTCGATGTAAGTCCTACAGTAATCCCCTTTTCTCCGAATTCCTTCAACAGCTTGTTCAGCACCACTGTCTTGCCTGTGTTTTTCTCGAGGCCAATTATCGACACTACTCTCAGTTTCTCGGTTAACAGTGAAATGCTGGTCGGGCTCTTCATTCTCCCGTGAAAAGCAGAAGGGCTTCACCGTCAACGGCCTTCTCTCCGTCTCTTTTCTCGACAGTTGTCTTTACTACCAATCTCTTCTTCTCAGAGATTTTCTCCAGGATCTCTATACTTATCTTCACTTCCTCTTCCAGGAAAATGGGTTTAAGAAATTTCACTTCCTGTTTCATGTAGATGGAACCAGGTCCTGGGAATTCGTTTCCGAGAATGGCCGAAATGATCCCTACCGAGAGCATACCGTGAGCAATTCTTCTCCCAAACCGCGAGTTTCTTGCAAACTCATCGTCTGTGTGAACAGGGTTCCTGTCTCCAGTCAACTCTGCAAAGGAGTCCACCATGGCTGAAGTGATTCTTCTGTTGGTAGAGAAGCACTGACCTACAAAGAAATCTTCGAATCTCATTTCTTCACCTTCTTCTCCTTCCACTTTCTTATTCTGTCTCTTCTCTGGAGTGTCGTAGGCTCGAAACTCATCGAATTTCCGTAAAGAAGATCAGAGACGCCGGTGAACTCATACTTCTCCCTGTAGAGCCTGTCATCAACGTCACTGGAAGTATCCTCCGGCTCATGATATGTGGTGATTACACCTTCATAATTTCTTAGAACGACTACTCTATCTGACTCGGAGATGTTGTATTGGGGCATCACTCTAATCTTACCGCCTCCTCCGGGGGCATCGACCACGAATGTTGGAACGCATAGTCCCGAAGTATTTCCAATCAAAGACTCCATGATTCCTATTCCTTTCCTTATGGAAGTTCTGAAATGGCCAATTCCTTGAGAAAGATCGCACTGATATATGTAATAAGGTCTAACTCGTATTTTGACAAGCTGGTGTACGAGCTCCATTATTATGTAGGGTGAATCATTCACTCCTCGAAGGAGAACAGATTGATTTCCCAACGGTATTCCTGCATCTGCTAGCATTTCGCATGCTCTAGTAGAATCGGGAGTGATTTCTAGTGGATGGTTGAAATGGGTGTTAATCCAAATCGGGTGGTATTTTCTCAGCATCTCTACGAGTTCGGGAGTCACTCTCTGAGGAAGTACGACAGGCGTCCTTGTACCAATTCTTATGATCTCGACGTGGGGAATTTCTCTCAGTTCACTTAGAATATACTCAAGATAATCGTCCCCCACAAGTAAAGCATCCCCTCCAGAAAGCAACACATCTCTAACCTCAGGAGTCTCCCTGATGTACTCAATTGCCGCATCGATTTCCTGTCTGGTTCTGGGTCTGTCGAGCTGTCCGGCAAATCTTCGTCGTGTACAATGCCTGCAGTACATCGAACACTGGTCCGTGATTAGAAAGAGGACCCTATCGGGATATCTGTGAGTAAGCCCGGAAACCGGAGAGTCTTCGTCTTCATGAAGTGGGTCAATCATATCCCATCTGTCGATTCTTAGTTCCTTGTCCGTAGGAACTGCCTGCCTTCTAATTGGACATCTCTGATTGATTGGATCCATGAGAGTTGCATAGTAGGGTGTAATTGACATTCGAAGCGTTCTAAGACATTCGGCAATTCCGAGTGCTTCTTCTTCGGTGATTCCGATTATCTGCCTGAGAGCTTCAACAGTCTTGATCCTGTTGGCTACCTGCCAGCGCCAATCACTCCACTGAGCAGGAGTAACATCTTTCCACATTGAAATTTCCCTGTAATCTCTCATTGCTTCACCTCAAATGTATAGCTTCTCAAAAAGCCTTCTAATCTCTCTTGATTCTCTCAAAATATCTAGTGCAAGCTTGGCGTGACCTTTCGTGTAGCCATTTCCAATAATCATTGTTATATCCTTTCCCACACCTTCGGCACCAAGAGCTGCTCTTGTGAAAGAAGTCGCCATGCTAAAGAAGTAGACAATACCTCCGTTCTTTACCGCGAGAATCGATCCCATTTCTGTCCCAGGAACATTAACGTTGTTGATAACCACATCGCAGAGGTTTTCATCTGTAATTCTTTTGATTTTCTCAAACACGTCAAGCGGTTTAGTTGCATCGGCAATCACTACTTCATGTGCCAGTTTATACTCGCGGATCCTCTCGGCATTCTCTTCTGAATATTCTACTACAATCACTTTTCCCGAGTCACCACATTTCTTCATTGCCTGATAGCAGCACAGAACGCCGGATTTGCCCCCACCTCCCAGTATAGCTACATTCATGCCGTTCTCAACAAGTTTGTCGACCTGTGCTGGTGCCCCGGCAACATCCAAAACCGCAAGGGCCATCTTTGCTGGAATATCAGAGGGCAGCTTCGAGTAGATGCCACTTTCAAACAAGATTGCGTTTCCCACAATGTCTACCTGATCCTTTTCAAGATGGACATTAAGAATTCTCTCGATTCTAAGGGGTGTCAGAGAAAGCGAAACAAGTGAAGCTATCCTATCGCTAACTTTCAAATCTCTTTCAGAAAGATCTTTTCCAATTCGAGATATCCTTCCTATGAGCATCCCTCCGGAGCCGGTTACAGGATTTTGTAGCTTTCCCCTGTCCTTAACTATGTCCATTATCATATGTGAGATTCTCGATTCATTGTCCTCACACGCTTCTCTTATTTGCGTGAAACTCGCAGAATCAACGTTCAAAGTCTCCACATCGACGAGAATTTCGTTGTCATATAGCTCCGTTGAATTATCAATTTTTGCGGCCGCTTGAGGGAGGAACCCAATAGGTTCAATTACTCTGTGGCTTCCATAAGGACATCCTCTCATAGGTCTTTCCTCCTGATCCCAAGTATTGCTCTTGCTTCAGCGGGAGTGGCGACGTCTCTGCCGAGCTCTCCTGCAATTCTCACAACTCTCTGGACTAACTGCGCGTTAGAAAGAGCAAGTTCACCCTTTGCATAGTAGATGTTGTCTTCAAAACCTACCCTTACATGTCCCCCAAGAAGTATAGCGAACGTTGCAAGAGGAAGCTCATTTCTTCCGATACCGGCTACCGTCCAGGTACTTCCTGATGGTATTGAGTTAATCATATGGATCAAATCTTCGATGTTTCCGGGGCTAGCCCCAGGGACTCCAAGGACAAAGTCAAAGTGAATCGGACTCTCTATCAGACCCTTTTTACGCAATCTAAGCGCATTTTCAATCATACCTCTTTCGAATACTTCAATCTCGGGTTTGATGTTTCTCTTCTTCATCTTATCTGCGAAGTATTCAATAGTCTCTTCCGAGTTAAAGAAGACATCACTCCCGAAATTGCACGTACCGGTAGAAAGAGTTGCCATCTCCGGATCCAGTTCGAGCGGTTCAGCTCTCTCCTCTGCCTTGTGCCACACAGCTCCGCCGGTTGATGGTTGAAAGATCAGGTCGCATTTACTTTTTATTCTTTCCATGATATCTCTGTACACTTCTCGGTTCTGGGTTGGTTTTCCAGAAGAATCTCTTGCGTGAATATGGACTATGCTTGCTCCTGAAAGGAAGCATTCATAAGCTTCAGATGCGATTTCTTCTGGAGAAACCGGGAGAGCCGGTTGTTGTTCTTTCATCACTTCCGCACCGGTCAGGGCAGCCGTGATTATTAGTTTATTCATTGTTCTTCCTCTGCCTGTTCTTCGGAACTACGCATGTTCCGCTGGCTTTGCACACCAGGACCGGTTCGGTGAGGATTTCGGCCGCCGAATCACCTATATCCGACCTCGTCTGAGCGACCTTGAAGGCTTGGAAAATCATCTTCCTAGATGTGTTGCCGGTTGAGACTATTTCTCCTGTCGCTTCAACGTAATCTCCTGCATAGACAGGAGCAAGGAATTCGATGTTGTCATAGGCCTTGAATAAGCCCTCATCACCGTCATTTCTTATCAGCAACTCAGTAGCAACATCACCAAACATCTGGATAACTTTCGCACCATCAACCAAATTGCCTCCGTAATGAGCATCTTGAAGGCTCATTCGAATTCTGATCATAGCCTTTGTCAAGATAATACCCCCTTTATACAATTCTGCCTCTAAATTGCAACTTCATCAAAGGTTGCAGCCGATGATTAAAATCCTACAGAGTCGAACACATCTTTTTATGTCTCTCTTCCTATTCCGTTATACACGATTTTTCATAAAAATTACCTCCCCGCCTTCGCCAGGTAAAGCTCTACCTTTCTGGTATGCTATAGATAACAAGATCTTGCAGGAAGGAGAGGTGTGCGTGGTCAAGACACTTATTATGGCTGGCGGCATAGGGGAGAGGCTATGGCCGGTAAGCGTAAGAAAGAGACCGAAGCAGTTCCAGAAGTTTGGTTCAAAAAAAACTATGATCGAAGAGACTATTGAACGAATGGAAAAGCTTACCGATGAAATAATCATTATCACAACAAGGGAGCAGTTTCCACTAATGCAATACTACTTGCCCCTCTTCCCGAGTGACAACGTCATATTCGAACCTATGAGAAGAAATACAGCTCCAGCGATTGCTTTAGGTAGCAGTAGATTCTCTGCTGAGGATATAATGGTTATTGTTCCTGCTGATCATGTGATCAGAGATGAAGAGAGCTTTCTTAAGACTTTGAGAAAGGCAATTAAGTATGCGGAATCAAATGAATCGCTAGTTACTATAGGGATAACCCCGACTCGCCCATATACTGGTTACGGCTACATTGAAAGGGGAAACGTCGTAGGCGGTGATGAGGAAGTCTATTCGGTGAAGAAGTTCCATGAAAAGCCTGACTATGAAACTGCTCAAAGGTATTTTCAGTCTGGCAAGTTTCTTTGGAATTCGGGTATGTTTGTGTGGAGAAAGAAAATCTTCGACTCCGAGCTTTCAACGAACTTCCCGGACCTGTTCTCTGCAGTCTCCGAGATTGAAGAGAGGCCTGAAGACATTGAGAAGATTTACGAGAGGCTTCCTAAGATTTCAATAGACTATGGTTTGATGGAGAGATCGACAAAAGTTGCGACCGTTCCGGCCAATTTCTACTGGAATGATATTGGATCTTGGGATGCGGTCTATGATTTGCTGCTTAAAGACAAGAATGGGAATGCAGTAGAAGGCGAGTTTTCTCTAAGAGATGTCAAGAATTGTCTCTTAATCAACCATACCCAGAAGAAACTTGCAGTCTCAAGGATTGAGAACTACATTGTGGTGGCAAGTAGTGAGGGAACGCTTATTTGCAGAAGAGGAGAGTCACAGGAAATAAAGGAGATAATAGTGTAAGGAGGAGGAAAAGTGGATAGGAAACTTGACGAAATTGTGATTTCCTTGAAGGAGGAACTGGTAAGATCAATATCCGATTCAGTTAAGATCAAGTCAGTTCAGGATACTCCGGTGGAAGGCGGCCCTTTCGGCAAAGGGGTAAGGGATTCACTTGATCAGACTATAAAGTTGGCTCAGAAGTTAGGTTTTGAGGCAAGAAACGCCGATGGATATGTGGGCATAGTAGATTATGGATCGGGCGAGACTTTCGGTGTTCTTGGTCACCTTGATGTAGTTCCAGAGGGAGAGGGCTGGGATGTTCCACCTTACAGTGGAATGGTGAAAGACGGAGAGATCTGGGGAAGAGGAACTCAGGATGACAAAGGCCCTATGATGGCAGCACTCTATGCCCTCAAGGCAATAAAGAACTATGTAAAAAAGCCCTCCAAGAGAATTAGGCTGATTTTCGGAACAAACGAAGAGACTGGCTGGGAGTGTATGAAGTACTATGTTAAGCACGAAGAGATCCCAGATTTGTCCGTAACCCCCGATGCCGATTTTCCTGTGATTTTTGCGGAGAAAGGAATAGTCAATTATGGAATTTCAGCACCCGCCATCAGTGGAGATAAAGGGCTGGTAATCGAGAACTTGACTGCCGGAGAAGCAGCCAATATGGTTGCTTCGTCAGCAAAGGTCGTTCTCAAGGGTACGGACGATGAGATTCTAGAGAAAATTAGCTCCTTCTCACCGAAAAATGATACTAAGCTAAAGATAAATAAGTCGGATAGAAGGGTTGAGATTTCGATAACGGGAGTCTCTGCCCACGGTTCCACCCCATACAAAGGGCAGAGCGCAATGGCAGCTCTAGTAGATCTTCTCTCGGAGCTTCCTCTGGAAGATTCTGAAATGAAGAGGCTCTTAAGTACAATACAAAACAAGATTGGTTACGAATTCTATGGTGAATCGTTAGGAATTTCCGGAAGGGATTCGATGTCCGGTGAATTGACTCTCAATATCGGAACTCTCAGGCTTCAAGCCGGAGTCCTGAAGCTGGTAATTAACATCAGATATCCGGTTTTCTTCAATGAAGCAATGATAAGATCGCAGATTGAAGAGGCTTTCAATGGATTCCGGGTCGAAACCTACCATCACCAGAAGCCGCTTTATGTATCTCCCGATTCAGAATTGGTAAAGATGTGCAGAGAGGTGTATAAGGAAGTGACGGGACACGATGAAGAACCGATAGCTATTGGTGGAGGAACATACGCCCGAGCAGTACCAAATGCCGTGGCTTTCGGAGCTTTGCTGCCCGGAAATGTTGAATTTGCCCATCAGCCAAATGAAAGGATATCGATTGAAGATGTTCTTCTCGTGGCAAGAATTTACGCTCAGCTCTTTCTTAGGTTCTTGGAAACCTGAGCAAGAAGCAAATTGCGTGACAAGTCTATCAAGGGCCGAAGAGACTGTTTTTCGGCCTTTTTTTGATTCCAGATGATACTAATCAACAACGTTTTTCAGCCATTTCCAGGTCAAAGTCCTTCTGACTCCCAGAATTGCCTTGAAGAGCTCTTCAACCATCATAGCGATGTAGACGAGAGTGAGTGGCCATTTCAATACCAGTCCGGTGACGGCCACAAGAGGAATTCCCACTCCCCAAAGCGATGTAATCTCGATGAGCATAGCTGCTCGGGTGTCTCCTCCGCTTCGGAGAACTCCGACGATGTTCACTGCATTAAACATTTTGATTGGCTGGGAGATGCCCACAATGATAATTATTGTAAGGACAATATTCTTAAGTCCCTGATCGATATTGTAAAAATTCACAATAATCCTTGAAAGCAGAATGATGATAAGGCCGGTTGCCACTGCGGTCATCACAGTGAGCTGAAGCAGCTTCTTCGCGTTATACTTTGCCTGAGTGAAATTGTTTCTTCCAAGTTCTGCTCCTACCATCACAACTGTCGCTGAAGCTAATCCACCAAAAATGACGAACCCGAAGTTTTCGATGGTGCTGGAGATATTCCTGGCAGCTATAAACTCAGTACCCATTCTTGCCATAACGAGCGAGTACATTGTAATACCCAGGCTCCACAAAAATTCATTTACTATAACCGGAGTAGCGTATTTCATAAGCCTTTTGAAAAACGGTGCTTCGAACTTTAAGGCGAACTTTGAAAGCCTTACAGGGGTTTTCCTTCGCAAGACAATATTAACAAAAATCACGAACTCCACAAATCTTGACAGGAGAGTTGCAAGTGATGCTCCATAAACACCTAGAGGTTGAATCGGCCCAAAACCAAAAATCAGCACGTAGTTCACCACTGTATTGATCGACAGAGCGACAAGACTCACATACATGGGGATTCTGGCCTTTTCCACTGTTCTCAAAGCCATTGCGATAATAAAGGAAAACGATGTCAAAAATGTTGAAAAGGCTACAGGCCTTGCATATGTCGCGCCGGTTCTTATTACTTCAGTATCGGTAGTGAAGATCATCAATACTCTTTCGGGCAAAAAGAATAGCAGTACAAAGAATACGATGGCGGCTCCCATGGTTATGTAAAGAATATGCCCAAGCGTCTTCTCAATGTTCTTTTCGTCTTTTTTACCCCAGTACTGCGAAACGAATATTCCGGCTCCGCTAGACACCCCGAAGGTGAGAATATTGAGGATAAAGACCACCTGATTCACCAGACCCACGGAAGCTATTGCGGTTGTACCTAATTGACCAATCATAAGATTGTCAACAAGATTGAGGCCGGTAGATATGAGATTTTGAAGTGTTATAGGTATCGCAATGGAAAGCATTCGCTTTGTGAAATCCTTCATATCGACCTCCAAAAAAATGAACCGTTGAATTATACAGCTATTTCTGGCGATAGGCAATAGTAATGATCGAATTAGTATAAGCATTATGAATTGCTATAATGATGATGATAAGTATTTCACATTAGAGAGGGGTGTTTTTGTGAAGAAAATTGGAATAATTATCTGTGGTCGCTATCAGAGTTGTGGGGGAGGAAAATGTCTCAGGGCAATGAGAGAACATGTGGGTGGTTTTTCCATTTATCCTGACGAAGAAGAATTGGTTCTTGTCGGTTATTCTTATTGCGGGGGCTGTCCGGGGGGCAACGTAGAATACGTGCCTCAAGAAATGATGAAGAACGGAGCCGAGGTTATTCATCTTGCTACGGGAATGGTGGTGGGCTATCCCCCTTGTCCGCGACTCGGTCAATTTAAGGAGTTCATCGAGAGCTATTATGAGATTCCTGTCGTGATCGGGACTCATCCCATCCCAATGAAGTATCTCACCGCCCACGAGAAGCTTTCATTCTGGGAAAAGTCAAATATGTATTCCAAAGCAGAACACCTGATGAAAGAGGATAGAGAGATAATGAAGGCGTATGACTGATCCAGAAGCTCTCCATCTTGTCGGGCCTGAAAACGGGGGAAGAGATGATTAGCGAGAAGAGAATCTCTCAGTATCTGCGAATCGCATTGAGCACTATTAGTGTAGACAGAGAGATGAAAGAGAGAATTGGAAGAGAGATGAACTACGATATCCAGAACAAGGTCTTCGACAGTGGTAAAGGGAACCCTTTTGAAGTGCTGGGAGATCCCGCTGCGTATGCCAGAGAATTCATTGAAGAAAGGAAGTCGACTTATCCCAAGGTTCGCATGAGGGTTTCTCGCGCTTACGGTCTCAAAGGCTACGCCGGTTATGAGTTTATTTCAAAGATGACCGTTGCCGGTCTGCCAATCATACACATTAACACGCTCCCGTTTGGAGTCGCAAAAGGGATTATTGCAATCGGGAATGTGGCAATCGGATTGTTGGCCATTGGCGGAGTTTCAATTGGAGTATTCAGCTTTGGAGGAGTGGCGCTTTCTCTTCTACTCTCTCTTGGTGGATTGTCTGCCAGTCTTTTCTCTGCATTTGGCGGATTGGCAATTGCTATGTATCTGGCAGGCGGGGGCCTTGCGGTTTCTTATGATTTCGCAGTGGGGGGAGCAGCTATTGCCATGAACTATTCGATAGGAGGCTTTTCATCTGCAAGAGTGGCTATCGGAGGAGAGGCAAGAGGTGTAATTGCTATATACGAGCAGAGTGGAGTTGGTAATTACTTTCTCAGATTACCAAAAACAGCAGATCAGATAATTGACTTCGTGGTTTCGAAAGGGGAGGAGATCAGCGCCTTGTTTGAATGGACCGTTAGGCTGATTTATTGACCCTTAAGAGACAGCCTCCCATTAGAAGCTCCACTATTTCTATCTAATTCTGAGTTGGTTCTTCGGATATGATAACCAGTCTGCTTTTGTCAAATCCCGTCAGAAGCTGGACAAAGATGTTTCTCGATTTTCTTCATATCAGCTTCGACTTGATCATAACCTTTTTCATAGAATGACACTTATGAAAAACAATGGTAGTTGCCTTGATGTAAACTATTATCTGTTGGATGGGAGGTAGATTATGATAGAGAGATACGCGCTTTCCCCCCTGAAAGAACTGTGGGAACTGGAAGCCCAGTATGAAAGATGGCTCGAAGTGGAACTTGCCGTCGTCAATGCCTATGAAAAGACAGGGCGAATACCTCAAGGGACACTTGAAAAGATAAAGTCCGCTGCAAGAATCGATTTGGAAGCGATTTCCGAAATTGAGAAACAAGTAGATCACGATGTCATTGCTTTCATAAAGTTCGTGACACAGGGAATGGGGGATGAAGCTCGTTTCTTCCATCTTGGATTGACATCATCCGATGTCGTGGACACCGCTCTTTCACTGGCCGTTAGAAAGTCCGGACGTTTTATTGTCAGCTCTCTGGAACAGCTCTCGAGAGCACTGAAAGAAAAAGCAATTGCCTATAGAAATGTAGTATGTATGGGTAGGACTCACGGCATACATGCTGAACCCACTTCGTTTGGGTTGAAGTTTCTATCGTTCTTTGTTGAAATTGAGAGGGCAATCCTTCGCCTGAACAGAGCTATAGATGGTTGTTCAGTTGGGAAGCTGAGTGGAGCCGTCGGAAACTACGCCAATATCTTGCCGGAGATCGAGAGTATGGCTCTGGGCGAGCTTGGCCTGAGGCCGACCGCTGTTTCCTCCCAGATTATCCCGAGGGACATTCACGCCGAGTTTCTTTCGGCGCTGGCAATTGCGGCGTCTTCAATAGAGAGAATGGCTGTCGAGTTTAGGCATCTCCAGAGAACGGAGGTCTTGGAAGTTCAAGAGCCATTTAAGAAAGGTCAGAGGGGTTCTTCCGCTATGCCTCACAAAAAGAATCCAATCATATGTGAAAGACTCACCGGCATGGCACGTTTGATAAGGAGTTACGCAGGTGCTTCATTAGAAGATATCGCCCTCTGGCATGAAAGGGACATCTCCCATTCCAGTGTCGAGAGAGTAGTCCTGCCGGATGCGACAATGCTTCTGTACTATATGTCTGAGAAGTCTGTTTATCTGGTGAGCAATCTTGTCATCTATCCCGAAAGAATGAGAGAAAACTTCAAAGCCTCCAGAAATCTTGTTTTCTCCCAGAGAATTATGTTGGCCCTGATTGAAAGAGGTATGTCGAGAGAAGAAGCTTACCGGTTGGTTCAGGAGTTGTCAATGGATTGCTGGAATGGAAGTCTTGATTTCAAACAGTTGGTTCTAACTAATCAAGTAATCGCAGGGCTTATGGATTCAGAAGAGATCAGTAGACTCTTCAGTCCTGAGTATTTTTTGAGAAACGTTGATTTCGTATTTAAAAGAGTTCTTAATGGAGGTTGACCGAGTGAAAAAACTGGCCGTTGTTGGAGCCCAGTGGGGCGATGAAGGAAAAGGAAAGGTTGTCAATTACTTTTCCAGGGATTTTGAGTGGATAGTAAGGTTTTCCGGTGGCGCAAATGCCGGTCATACCATTTATGTTGGAGATAAAAAGTATGTGAACCATCTTTTGCCCTCAATAAATCCCGTGATTGATTCAAAGGGCTTTCTTGGTGCAGGAATGGTAATAGATGTTGGGCAGCTGATTGAGGAACTGAAAATTCTGGAAAGAGATTTCCCAGGCATCTCCAGTAGGTTCTATCTTGATCCCGAAGCCTTCATCGTTCTTCCTTGGCACAAAGAGGAAGACCTGTTGCTTGAGGAGATGCGCAAGGTACCGATCGGCACAACGGGAAGAGGTATAGGACCTGCTTATACCGACAAGGCATCGAGAGAGGGGCTGAAGCTCTTCGTTCTCTTTGACGAGGTACTCTTGAGAGAAAGACTCGAAGCGATATATCATATGAAGAAAAGCAAGTATAACAGGGATTTCGCCGTCTCTATAGAGGAAATGTTGGTCTACTTGCAAGGTCTTAAAGCTGAACTTGAAAGGCTCAGCGTCAATTTCACGAGTGCGGTAGACATGTATAGAGTTTTCAGGAGTACTTCCGTCTTGTTTGAAGGAGCTCAGGGTGTTCTTCTAGACCTGGATTTTGGAACGTATCCCTTTGTGACATCGGGGGCGTGTATGGCTCATGGAGTATCCTCGGTAGGTTTCTCTACTTTTGAACTGGACAGTGTCTACGGGGTTCTCAAAGCCTACACAACTCGAGTAGGAGCCGGCCCCTTTCCAACAGAAGAGTCCACAGAGGTGGGTGGGCTTCTTCGGGAAAGAGGAAAGGAATTCGGTGCAACAACGGGTAGAGCACGAAGGATAGGTTGGCTGGATCTTCCAGCTCTGAGATATGCAAAAATCAGGTCTGGTCTGACGGGCTTCGTTATTACGAAAGGAGACGTACTGAACGGACTGGATGAAGTGAAAGTTTGTGTGGCGTATGATGTAGATGGAGTCGTAAAGGAATTGCCTTCCACTTCATATGACTTTTTCAGAGCAAAACCAATTTACGAAACTGTTAGTGGATGGCCCGTTACTGATCACATAAACTTCCTGAAGTATATGACTTTTATCGAAAGAGAAACCGGTGTCGAGATAGACTACATCTCATATGGGCCGAAAACCGAAGAGATGAAAACCAGAAACGATCTTATAATGAACATATAGCTCAGTTTTCGGGAAGGAGGGAAGGCAGAGGATGGAAATTAGACTTACGAACACAATGTCCCGAAGAAAGGAAGTCTTCAAGCCACTAAGAGAATGCGAGGTGGGGTTATATACTTGTGGACTCACAGTTTATAACTTCGCTCACATTGGCAACCTGAGGGCGTACGTCTTTGCCGACACCCTCAAGAGAATGTTTCTCTTCAATGGGTACAAGGTCAATCATGTCATGAATATTACTGATGTGGGCCATTTGACCGGAGATGAGGATGAAGGCGAGGACAAGATGGAAGCTGGTGCAAGGCGCGAGGGGAAAACCGTATGGGAGATAGTTGACTTCTATACCAAGGCTTTCTTCAATGATCTCGAGAGACTGCGGATCATCTTCCCAACTGTTACCTGCAGAGCAACCGAGCACGTAGACGATATGATAGACATGATACGCAAGATAGAATCCAACGGATACACATATATTGCTGGTGGGAACGTATATTTCGATACTTCGAAACTGTCGGACTATGGCAAGCTGGCAAGGCTTAAGCTTGATGAGGACAAGATGCGTTCAAGAGTGGAAAGCGATCCCTATAAGAGAAACCCCTTTGATTTCGTCCTGTGGTTTACTAGATACAAGTACGATAGCCACGCAATGCAGTGGGACTCTCCGTGGGGTAAAGGTTTCCCAGGTTGGCATATCGAGTGTTCTGCGATGTCTTCAAAGTACCTTGGTGAAAGGTTCGATATCCACACGGGTGGGATAGATCATATTCCAATTCATCACACAAACGAGATTGCCCAGAGCGAGGCCGCTTTCGGTCATGAATGGGTTAATTACTGGCTCCATTCGGAATTCCTTGTTATTGGTGAGGGAGAGAAGATGTCTAAGTCCTTGGGTAACTTCATTACTTTGCAGACGCTGATCGACAAGGGTTACCATCCTGCAGAGTATCGATACTACCTTCTGGGAGCTCACTACAAGAAGCAGTTGGCTTTCACGCTTGAGGCTCTTGATGGAGCGAAAAGCGCCATGAAGAAGCTTGTCACTAGGATAGGAGAATTGAAAGAATCAGAAGCACCTTTTAGTGAACCCAATTCAGTGCTCTTGAACGAATTTCATGAAGCAATAAACGACGATCTGAATACACCTAGGGCACTCGCTGTGTTGTGGAAGGTTGTTGACAGCGACGATCTCCGCCCTGGCGAAAAACTCTCTTTGATCGGCGAATTCGACAGAGTCCTTGCGCTAGGTCTTTCCGAAATCGAAACTGAAGTAATCCCCGAAGAAGTAGAAGAGCTTGCAAATCAGAGGGACCAGGCTCGAAGAAACAAGGACTGGAAGAAGGCAGATGAACTGAGGGGCATGATTTCCGAAAAGGGGTATGAAGTTCTAGATGAACGAGACGGATACAAGATAAGGAAAAAGTGAATCGCGGTGGATACCGCTAAATGAAGAGTTTTGAGCAAATTCAACATTTCTTGATGTCACGATTGCAGTTGAATTTCGGCTTAAGATCTTTATTCAATCAGAGTCTTTTGGCTTGTGCAGAGAGATCATTCTTTCATGTTCTTTTTCTTAATGGCTCTCGCTTCAGACAGTAATTTGTCCATCCATTCCGTTTCGAAAAGAGCAATACTTCAGTTTATGAGCTCAAAACCAGGAGGCAAATAACAAAGGACCCCTGTTGATTGCCTTTCTACAGCTTTGATCCGTCATTCTTGCGAGTATTTAACTGATACTTTATATCGGCTTAACTGAGAAGGGCTTCAATCCTGTTAGAATATTTGTGAAAGATATAACAAATTAGGAGGTAAGTATATGCCAGATGCGAATTTCAGAGTAAGAGCAGTTTCGGAAAGTCCGGCGAGAGTTGCCGTAAGAGCAAGAAATTTCACTATGATCGTTGATGAGCCACCAAATCTCGGTGGTGACGATAAGGGTGCGAATCCTGTCGAGTATGTTTTGGCCGCGTTAGCCGGCTGTTTGAACGTAGTCGGACATCTTGTAGCAAAGGAGATGGGCTTCCAGATAGATAAGCTGGAGATCGAGGTTTATGGTCCGTTGAATCCGGCAAGATTGTTTGGTAAATCGTATGAAGACAGAGCGGGTTACAAGGAGATAACTGCAGAGATGAAAGTCGACGCAGATGTAGATGAAGAGACACTCAAGAAATGGGTAGAGGCTGTGGAAGATCGTTGCCCAGTCTCTGATAACCTGGGAAATTCTACACCGGTAAGAGTACTTGCAAAGGAACTTACAAAGGTCTGACAAAACTGAGAGGGCTCCTTCAGAGGAGCCCTTTTCAGATTCTAATAACCGGACGATTCGTTGACTGGAAAGAACTGGATCGGAGTCTCGAGCTCATTATGCCCGCTGCTGAAAAAAGACAGAGTCTCGGCGTTATCTATTGTCGGGTGCCAGGCAGTAGTTGCACCGGATCCTGAAAAGCCGTAATAGCCCAGGAGGTCGCCTTTATCGATCTCTTTATTTCCATTGAAATCTCTCCAGATCCTTATTTTAATGTGGTTTTCGGTGAGTCCATTTACGTAGAATGAACCGTTTCCCTCAACTTCGGCTTCCTTCAGAACCTGGCCCGAAGTGGAGAGGATTTGAATCAAGAGAGGTCTCCGCTCTTCATTGAAGTTTAGAGCATCGAATGCCTGAATAAGGCCGTATCCGTAGTACTGATCCCATCCCGGTTCTCCTAGATCAAGGGCCGTTTCCCGAAGGATCTTCCTGATAATCTCTTCGCCGGAAGAGTCTCTGCCTGAGTACCCTTGTGCCATCAGGAGAGCTGCAAGCCCCGTTACATGTGGCGCCGCCATGGATGTTCCTTGCATATATGAGTATGTGTTTCCTTCGTCTGTCGAGTATCCGGTACTTAGTATCTGAGCGCTGCTTGAGCCACCAGGGGCGACAAGGTCGAGATAAACTCCGTAATTCGAGTAGCTTGCCCATCGCATATCATTGTCGACCGCGCCAACTGATATCACTTCATCATATAAAGCCGGATAACGTTGATATGGTTTGTTTCCTGAAGCTGCAATCATTAGGACTTCATTTTCTTTAGCATATTTTACAGCTGCAGCAACTACGTCAGCATCCCCACCCGCCAGGCTCATGTTAATTATCTTTGCGCCGTGATCTACTGCGAAGATAATGCTGCTAGCGAGTATTCCTGCCGTGGTTTCCCCAGCTTCGAAAATCTTTATTGGCATGATAGTGCAATGCTCTCCCCATGTCATCCCTGAAACCCCCAGAGAATTATTCGTTTTCGCGGCAATCGTACCTGTAACATGGGTTCCATGGGATTTAACGGGATCATAATCTGTAGGGTCATCATCATCGTTTATTAGATCGTATCCCGGAAGAAAGATACCTTCCAAATCTGGATGATCCAACCTAGCACCAGAGTCTATTACTGCGACAACGACAGTGGAAGAACCCTTAGCAATAGTCCAGGCTTGAGGCATCTGGATCATCGGATAGTTCCATTGACCCGAATACAGCGGGTCGTTGGGGACACTCTCCTCGGATTGAAGAGTGAAAATCCTCTCCGGTTCGATTGACTTGACTCCTTCAATTCCAGACAGAGAAGATGGATCGTTTGTCTTCACAACGGCATAGCCAAAAGAACCGTCTCTTGAAATGAAATGATCAAGGATCTCTACTCCAGAAACGCCTGAGATTATTCCTGAATCAAACCCTCTATCAAATAGGACAACGAATTGGTTACTAATGAAACCCTGCTCGATGTCTTTACTGGAAAACATGGGAAAGTATGCTGCAGTTCTTTGAAAACTACCAAGAACTGAGGTTTCTGGAAAGTAAGGAATGACCTGGCCCGAAAGAGAGTAGTAAACCTCGGGTTTAATGCACCCGGTTAGCGAAAAACAAAGAACAATAAAAAGCGCAGTCAAAAGCGCGAAAACTTTTCTAAGCTGCATCTTGAACCTCCGGATCTAGATAGAAAGATTGTACCATCATCTCAAGAGTTTTCGCGTTCCCCATTTCTGAAGCGGTGGATTTTTTTGGCAAATCGATTCATAAAACGATCACGAATGGAAACACATAAAAAAGCGGCCGCAAGGCCGCTTGTTCTAATTACTATCTCAAGTTTTCTTTCCAAGTTCAGATGTACAGTTAGGACACCTCACTGCATCGATAGGAATCGATGTGTGACAGAAAGGACAGATCTTGGTCGTCGGTGCTGCCGTTGCCTCCTCCTTCTTCTGTCTCTCTCTCATCTTGTTGATGAGTTTGACAATCATAAAGATTACGAAGGCAAGAATAATGAAGTTTATGATTGCGTTGATAAAAAGACCGATATTTAAAGTTGCTGCGCCAGCTTCTTTTGCCTCTGCCAGAGTTGCGTAGCTTTCTCCGGATAGGCTGATGAAGATATTGGCAAAATCAATACCCCCAAGGAACAGGCTTACAATGGGCATTATAATATCGTCAACCAGTGACTTCACAATTACCTGGAAAGCGCCACCGATAATGATACCAACTGCCAGATCGATTACGTTACCCCGACTGATAAACTTCTTAAACTCCTTCAACACACCGCTCACCCCCTCTACTATGACGTTATGAAAAGATTATAATCTTGTTTAATTCCAAAAACAAGTGTCCAAAACACTCTTAATAAGCGGTTTGCTTTTGATCCACTCACTAATCGTATTACTGTAGTGAAACTCCGAATTATCTTCGATGAACCTTCGAAAATCCCCAAAATACTAATTTAATATGCGACAGCCTGGCCGTCTCTTCTGGGATCTGCTCCTCCAAAGAGTATCCCAATATCCCTGTTGAACAAAACGGCATGAACCCCACCAAAATAAGGATCATAGTCATCATGAATACTGATTTCATGACCCATTTCAATCAGTTTCTTGTAGGCGTTAATGGATATTCTTCCCTCAATTGACAAAGGTCCCGTTTCAGTTCGAAATACCCTCGGCGCAAGGATTGCCTGCTGAATTGTCATTCCGTGATCTATTACATTGCTTATCGTCTGAGCAACCGTAGTGATGATTCTCGTCCCACCCGGTGCGCCTATTGTCATGTATGGTCTACCTTCATGATCAAGAACTAGTGTAGGACTCATGCTACTGAGAGGCCGTTTACCAGGTTCTACTGAGTTTGCAGAGCCAGGTGCTTTGACGAAATCGTCCATGTGATTATTTAATAGAATTCCAGTACCCGGAACAACAACGCCTGATCCGAAAAAGGAGTTTATTGACTTTGTCATTGCCACCATGTTTCCGTCTTTATCCATAACGGATAGATGAGTCGTGCTTCCACTTTCGAATGGCCAGGGATTGCCTGCCTCAACATCGTTTAGTAAACTGTGAGGATCAATCCTTTCAGAGAGTGTTTTTGCATATTCTTTGGAGGTCAGGCCTTCAAGAGGCACCTCTACGAAATCCGTATCTGCCATATACTTCGATCTGTCTGCAAAAACAAGCTTCATGGCTTCCGACCATATGTGAAGGGTTTCGGCAGTATTGTCTCCTAGTGATTTCAAATCAAAATTCTCAAGAATATTCAGCAACTCAATAACGTGTGTGCCGCCTGAACTAGCAGGCGGAACAGACAGGATGGTGAAGCCGCGGTAAGTACCTTCGACCGGCTTACGGACCTTCACTTCATAGTTCGACAGATCATCTAGTGTCATTACTCCACCGCGCTTCTGGACTTCTGCCACTATCTTCTCCGCTATTTCTCCCGAATAGATTGCGCTTTCTCCCTTTTCAACGATTAGACGAAGGGTATCGGCTAGATCTTGCAGTATGATTGCCTCTCCAACTTCGTAAGGAATGCCTCCGAACAGGAAGTATAGGTCGGCGCCATTCTCCATCAAAATGAGTTTCTCGTAGTTGTCGTTGATGATTGAAAAGAGGTTTGCTGTAACGGGGATACCTCTTTCTGCCCATTCAATAGCGGGCTGTATTATTTCCGCTCTCGACATAGTCCCGAAGTTCTCGAGAGCGTAAAGAAGTCCCGCTACTTCTCCAGGGACTCCAACCGCTTTTCCCCCAATGAGGCTTTCGTTGTTTACTGGACGATTACTATTGTCGAGATTGAAGAAAGTGGGGCTTGTTGCCTCAGGAGCAGTTTCCCTGAAATCAATAACTACAGCTTCTTCCATCTCTGCAAGCTTGATTATCATGAAGCCTCCCCCGCCGATACCTGAAGCGTTAGGTTCCAGAACACCTAATGCAAAGGCTGTGGCGACTGCTGCATCAACAGCGTTACCGCCCAATTCCAGAATTCTGATTCCGACTTCTGAGGCTTCGGGTTTTGCGGCCGCAACAACTCCATTTCTTCCCTCTGCATCCCTTCCATAAAGGTTAAGAGGGTTCGATGCCAGGACGGTTCCAGCGATTAGTATTGACACAAGAATAAACATGAATTTTCTCATCTTTCTCTCCTCCTACTCCAAATATGAGATTGCTCTATCAAATCAGTCTAACATTTCTGGCAACTGAAACCTCTTCGATGTGAGACTTTCCGGTCGGCGCTCTGAGTCGAATATTCAGTTTCCAAGAACGAAGGAATTGTCTAGTATAATCTTCATAGGTGATCATATGCGAGAAATTGTCGATTTCATAAGTAGCACTGTTCTGAAGTGGGGTTATCGAGGGGCTGTGATAGGTATAAGCGGAGGAATTGACTCTGCGGTGGTAGGTAAGCTAGCCGTCGACGCCCTGGGCAAGAAAAACGTATTTGGCCTTCTCATGCCCGAGCGCGACTCTTCGAAGGATACCCTGGAGGATTCGAAGCTCGTAACTCGTTTTCTCGGAATAGACTTCAAAGTCAAGAACATAAGTTCAGTTCTCCGTTCTGTTGGCTGCTATAAACTCCAACCGCCGGCCCTTCTAATACCTCAGTCAGTTAAGGAAAAGTATGTAAGGGATAAGTGGAAACAGCTTTCTTCAGATCCATTCCTCGATGACTTGGCCGACAGAGGCAATGAAGAATTCAAAAGGGGACTGGCCTTTTATAGAGCCAAGCACAGAGTCAGGATGGTTTCGTTGTATCTGGAGGCCGAAAAAAGAGGTTACGCTGTACTTGGCACGACAAACAAGACCGAATGGCTTTGCGGACTTTATGTTAAGTGGGGAGACGATTCAAGTGACATAGAGCCGATAAAACATTTGTTCAAAACTGAGGTAATGGATCTTGCAAGAGACTTAAAAATCCCGGCGAGGATAATCGAAAAACCACCGAGTCCCGATCTGATTCCGGGAGTCAATGATGAGACTGCCTTTGGACTTCAACTTAACGAGCTAGATGAAGTACTTCGGGAAATCGAAGCCGGCAAAGCCCCAAACCCTCACGACAGCAAGGTCATGAGGGTTATGGAAATTCTCCAGGCGGCTGAGTACAGGAAGCTCAGGAATCTTTCAATTATTCAGAAGAAGTGAGAGTTTTGAGCCCATTACTCCATGAAATGCTTATCAGATTAACTGCTACTCTTTCAAGTTGTTGATCAGTAAATTCCGGAAAGTCAGTAAAATCTTGTTTCTTTGCTTCTCCAGGTCCAACACTAAGTCCATCGAGTTCCTTCTCGGCAACGTAGAGCTCTTTACCCATTGGATCCAATAGTCTGAAAGAGATGTGCACTGCTTTAACTGTCCCAAGATCTGAATTGTTCTTGACTCTTAGAACAACGCCCTTCTTCTTGCTGAAAGTTCCAATCTTTTCTATACTTGACTGGATAACTACTTCGCGATGGAGGGAGTTCGTTGTTTTTCTGTCCCCCGCAAGGTAAAGGTCCGCACTCTCTGGAATACTGTCTTCCAGATCGAGATCGGACACAGGCATTTCTTCTCCAAGCGGTTCTGGGAGCGATTCATTCTTAGTTTCAAAGCTCTCTAGAGACTTGTACAGCTGATAAAGATCCCACAAGTTATCGTTGAAGACTCTGTGTTGTTTCAGTTCTCCAACGATTATCTCGGTGCTAAAGGAATCCAAATCTATCTTCGAATTTTCTTTGCGAATCTTCACGCCATCCTGGCCAAAGTGGACTCCAGAGAGAACAAACCATTCATCTGGCAACGGAAAGACAAATCTTCCAACGTGCTCTTCCTTCGAAGAGAACTCTATTGTATTAACGATTATCGGAACGACGTAATCGGTTTCTCTTTTTGCAGGAATCTTTGATGCTTCTCCATCTGAGACCACTCTCATAGTCTTTCCAAGAGTTCTCGATTCGAAGGCCCAAAGGGAAATTGAATCCTCATAGAACTTGTCATCCACAACTTTTACCCCTTGAAGCTTAACAGAGCTAAGATCGAGTTTGCTTTTGGTTAGAGAAAACTTGGACGATTCCATCTTCACTTCGACTACAGCCATGAGCCGGTCCTTGTATTTCGCAAAAACTGGATCGGAAGGAAAAGTGAACGTTATCCCTTCGTGCTTTGATTCTTCGATGAAGACTGATCCTGAATCGCTTATAAGAAATGCCGAGTATCCCATCATCTTCATAATCATTTCCCCCTTTCTTTTTGTTATCTCCGATAACAGCATTATACCTCATTCCGTAGTCGCGGCTTAAGCGAAGTGGACTGGCAGGCAGATTTCGAGTTCTTTTCAAAAGTTAACTAGATGACCCGGGTTGTTCATTGAGAGTCATATGTCGGTAGTGAGTAGCCTCGAGATAGTTGCTATGGTTTTCTACTCAAACGGGTGAATTCTTTGTCGCTATTGAGATGGAGAATCTTATAGGAATCTGGAATTCTGCAAATTGAGAAAAGAGGCCCAGTGCCTCCTAGCATGAATGGGTTGATCCTGTCTTTCCAGAAGAGTTTGTTTACAAGCTATTTGGAGGGAAGTACTTGTTGCGCAGTTCTGAAAATCAGTGGCTGCCAGAAAGAGAAAGGGGAAGATTCCCCTTTCTTATCTGCTCCCTTTAAGCAGTTTTTGGCTGATTTATGGAAATCTCTCTTTACGGTTGATTATCCAGTCCAAAGTAGATTCCAAATCGCGAGTCACTGTACTGAATGCCTATCTTGGGGAAAATGTCTCCGATACCTATTGTTGAACCGACATTTATGAATAGGTAAAGAGCGGAATGATCTAGACTGGTGTTTGTTCCGCTTATCACACCACCAATTCCCAACTCTTTCAAGAAGAAAAGAGGACTCCAGCCCCAGTCTATCCTATGCAAGAGTTGAGCACCGTTCGCATACCAGTAGAAATCATCGTAGAAGCCGACACCAAGACCGACAGATGTACCTAGGGTAGGAGAGAATCCAGCATCCACGACAAGCAGTGGCGTGATCTTTCCGTCGGAAAGTCTTATCCCCGGTTCCAGCGAAATCGAGAAGAGATTTCCTCCTAGACTTAAGGGAACAGATGTGGTGATGCCTCCCGAGGTGTCAAATCCAATATAAGCGTGTGATCTGAACCTTGTAGAAGGATTGAGTGGCATCTGGAAAAGCTCAGCAGAAAGACCCGCATTAGCAATGGGAACTTCAGGGAGGCCAAGATTTATTCTCAGCATCGCATTTATTCCTTCAAACAACTGGCCGGTGTACTCAGCAGTGAAGGAAGGTTTTTCAGTGCCAAATGTAAATGAAGGCATTAGTGTCATAGAGTGATTAGAATCATGAGAGAGGTGTAAGGTCAAAAATCCCAGGGAGAAGTTTTCTCCATCGTACGATACAAGCGGAGCTCTTAAAATGGGATTCAGAAAGTGAAGGAAGGTCTTCTTCAGATAATCGCCGCTTGTATACTCCACAGAGGCTGGCTCGAAGTCATCGGGCTCTACTTCTTTAACGCTGTAAGGAGTGCTTTCAAGACCGAATACATAGATAGACATTCCCTTTTCTCTTCGGGAGTGTCCGAATCCGTACACTGTAGAATTTAGCACCACCGCCTTTTCAAGATTGGCGCCTTCGGTTAGTCTGAAAACCTCTCCTGATATTACCTCCACAGCGAAAGCATCCATATATCCTTCTTCATAGGCGGCTGTAAAGACTACCTTTCCCTCGTGATAGTCAATACCCCTTCCCTTGAGATAGGGATCGTCCAGAATTACTCTGAATTCTCCCTCAGTGAAGGTCGCAATGGCTCCGTTAATGCCATTCCTTGATATAAGCATAACCAGACTTCCATCATCAAGAACAACGATATCTTTGACGAGCCATGGAACTGTTATGAGTTGCATCTCATCGAAATATATGGTTGATAGTTCAGTTTTTGTGTCGTACAGTGCTTTGATCAATCTTCCGTTGTAGAT
This sequence comes from Mesotoga sp. BH458_6_3_2_1, assembly GCF_003664995.1. Lineage (NCBI taxonomy): Bacteria > Thermotogati > Thermotogota > Thermotogae > Kosmotogales > Kosmotogaceae > Mesotoga > Mesotoga sp. BH458_6_3_2_1. Next base: position 106,414 of record NZ_JFHL01000018.1, read on the forward strand.
ATCAAAGGCAGTGATCATCCCTTTGTCTAGAAGCCTAACAGAAAGAGGGGGTCGGTGAGACCAAATTTCTCTGGACGTTGTATTCCTTTCGGTTACCGAAGTCATCAAGTAGATGTTCCCTTCGTGCCATTTTAAGCTCAGAGCGTTAAAGTCAGAAAGTCTCCTGGAAAAGCCGCCATCTACATATTCTTCAATTCCTCTTTCAACAGAGCCATTCCATGAACTTACTTCACCGAAAATCGAATAGGAGAAGACGATGCCATTTTCAGTCTTCGTCATATCGAATATCTGACCGTTGGCCACTGTTCTCACCTCGGTCAAAGTGGCATACTTTGTGGCTTCGATTCCGACTTCTTCTTTCCAGTCATTGTAGAGCCCGTCCAGTGCTTCGCCGAATGCGATTTTTGAGGCGTTGATGGGTCCGAAAACTGGAAGTCTTCCGGAGACTTGGCCATGAAACTCCTTGACTGATTCTATGCCGAATCTTCTAACGAGATAGTCATAGAAGCTGGCCATATAGTTATAATACAGTGCTCCTCCTCGGTAGTCTTCTCGCGATACGGACAACGCATAGTCCAGACCTGGGAAGGAGTTTGCTTTCATGTTCTGATAGATCATTTCCCTTCCCCACATTGGATTGTTCAGTCTTCCCTCTGAGAAGTAATTTGACGATTCTGCGAACAAAGTAACTCCCTCCACAAACGGTGAAAGCTGCTGAGGAGAAAACATTTCCGTTCCTAAGACCACTCTAGAGATGAAAGCGGGTATACCCGTTGTGTAAGTTAGGTGAGCAATATGAGTGAATTCGTGGATAAGAAGCTGTCTGTAAAGATTAGATACATTCATTCTGGTCGATAGTATTGTGTCGGCAGGCCACACAAAGACCTGAATCGTCTTATGGTTCTGAGCTTGAGCCAGCCCATTCGTATTTGCCCCAAAGTCAGCGAGCACGATGTTTATTCTTCCCGGATCGTTGCCGACAAGTTCGATTGCCTTTGGCCGTATCGATTCGAAGGTGTTGCCCAAATAAACGGCAACTTTCTCATACCCCTCCGGGTAATAGATATCAGCATTGGGGAATTCAAGTACATTATTGGCGAGCATTGTGACTGCAAGAACAATCACAATTGCCAAGAGCAACATTATTTTTCTCATTGTAAACCTCCTGCCTCAGACCATAGTCGAACGGGATTTGTCCTTTGAGAGAATCACTATATACCGAACGTGTCTTTGAAAAACCGCTTTGTTTCCTTCACGTTCAAGATCTTACTGAAGGTCAGTTTAATTTTGCCTTCTGTCCAGACAATCTTAATTTCCGTACTATCTGAAAAAGCACTTCCCTGCGAAGAGTCCGTTTTCCTGGAGATCTTCACCTTTTTTAGTGACGCTTTTGGAATAGAGAGATTTCCCGGCGTCTCGTTGATTATCTCTTCCTTTGACTTTTCACCATATCTTTCCAGCAAAGTTGAGCCAGAGGACATAACGGATGCCATCTTCTTAAGAAAACCTTCATTGCTTTCCTTAGAAGCTTCCCTCGCCTTATTAACGGCTTCATTTACAAGTGTTTTTGTTATCTGCACCAGCAATAGGCCTTCTGAAATCGCAACAATGTCAAATATCTTATTTCCGAAGAACCCCGAAGCCCCTCCTGGAAAGATCTCCAAAATGTTGTCCATTTAGAAAACCTCCAAATGAAAAGTCTGCTTACAGTTCCGTTATATTCTAACATTGTTCAGCTGTCATACCGTAAATTGATGGTCTGTTTGATGCATAATAGTCTCAGGAAGGTACTAAAACTCGGGGAGGTTTCTATGTGGGCATTTCTTGACGGTGATTTTGTGCAGGAGAAAAGCAGAGTTATTCAGTTGGAGAACAGGGGACTGACTTTTGCAGACGGACTCTTTGAGGTTATAAGGACGATCGAAGGAAGAATTCTCTTTTTTGAAGAGCACTTCTCGAGAATGAAGAAGAGCGCTGAATTTTTCGACATAGGGATGCGATTCACTCCGGAAGAAGTGAAGAAAAGTGCACTTGAACTCATAAAAAGAAATTCAATCGAAGATGGTGAGCTATATATAGAGCTGACGAGGGGTACAGACCCTCACAGAGAGCATAGATACCCTCCAAAGGATACATCCAGTACATTTTTCATGCTTGCTCTGCCTCTGAGAAAGATTGACACAACCAGCTGGAAGGAAGGCGTTAAACTCCTAACTTACCCGGACTTGCGCCATAGGCTTTGTGAACACAAGACGATCAATCTATTACCGAACGTTCTTGCCAAGAACTTTGCCTATGCCAATGGAGGATATGAAGCACTGATGTATCGAGAAGAAGATGGAAGGAAATTCGTGACCGAAGGGGGTAGTTCAAACTACTTTCTTGTAGATAATGGGATCTTCTTAACGCCCAATGTCGATAATATCCTTCCTGGTATTACCAGGGGGAAGGTAATTGAAATCATAAATAAACTCGGTCACAGGATTATTGAAAAGCGAGTCACCGTCCAAGAATTTCTAAACGCAGAAGAGGTTTTCCTTGTGAGTACGGTTTCCCGTGTTATGCCAGTAAAAACGATCGATGAAGTCACTTTCAAAGTTCGTGGTAGATACACCGAAGAAGTTATGAGCGCCTATGAAGAACTCTTCTTCACAGCCAGGTAAATGATTTGGTATAAACTTGTTAGAAAAGGTAACAATACGTGTGAATTTCCTCTTTAAGCCCTTTGTAATGAGCATCTAGTATATAATTGCATAAAATCTTCATGATCCACATCATCTTTCTTGGAGGTGTTACGGGATGAAAAAGCTCTTTGTTCTTATGCTGATTTTTTTCTTTTCATCACTTTTGTTAGGTCAGGTTTTTCCGGAAGAAGCGATACCAGTAATTGAATCGAAAGGTATTTTGTCTTCCGTCGATGAATCTCCATTGACGTTTTCGGAGTTCAGAACTGCAGTTGAAAAGGCATTCCCTGGTAAGGGAGAACTTATCGAAGGCACTGGCGAGGTTTCGAGGGCGAACTTTGCAGTTGCGATGGTTGAGGTTCTTGATCTGAAGTCCGAAGCCGCCGCTTACGATGAAATCTGTACGACAGCCCTTGACGAGTGGGATGCTCCTAAGGAAGCTTGGGGAGCGCTCACAGTTGCTTACAGGAGCAATCATCAACTACTTGATTTCCGATATGGCCACGCGATAGAGGCGAATTCCCCCATTACAAGAAAGGAAGCGGCTGTTTCTATCTACATGGCTTTGAACCCCCCAGTGGCTGGCGGTTTAGCAACGACAGCCGTCCCTGCCGATGCTCCGGGTTTCAACACTTTATTCACTTCTGCCGGTTTGACCTGGACTATCTGTAATATCATGGGCGATGGTATTACCGGTACAGATAAGGACGGTTTCTACTTCCCCAGAATGGTGAAGAGAATGCCAAGTCTAGAAAACGGACTGATGGTAATAAATGAAGACGGTTCGCTTACGATAACTTACGAGTTGAGAAAGGGAATGAAGTGGCACGATGGAGAGCCTGTGACTGCCCATGATGCGAAGTTCCAGTGGGAAGTCATGAACAGTGGCGCCCCGGTTACGACTAACTACTTCGAGAGTTCAGTTTCGGAAGTGGAGGTTATCGACGATTACACTTACTCTATTACTCTCCCCGAACCTCTGAGTAATGCAGAGCTGGGTTCTTCTGTTTACGCCTATTACTTCGGGTGGTTCCAGCTTCCAGAGCACGTTTTCAGGAATAGTTACGAAGAGGCTAAGGATTGTGGAAACTGGGACGCTTTTGTTGAAGAAGCTAACAAGAACCCGATCATGACCGGTCCTTACAAATTCAAAGAGTATGTCGAGGGCCAATACGTGATTCTGGAAGCTTTTGATGAGTTCTATATGGGTAGACCCAACATTGATGAGATAGTTATGCGAATCATTCCTGATATGGACGTAATCTTCGCTTCTACACTCAACGGAGAGATAGATTTCGGAAGATATACTCTTACACTGAAGCAGTCGGTCCAGCTTGAGAATGAGCGAGCCGACATGTTCAACGTCTTCTATACACCGAACATTGCTTACGACAATCTGAATCTTAACCTGAGAGATCCTGAGGATACAACAAAACCCCATCCGATCTTTGGAGATAAGAGGGTGAGGCAGGCCGTTCTCTATGGTATCAACAGAGAGCAGATAAGCAATGTAGTATACACCGGACTGGCTGAAGTGGTGGATACGTGGATAACAGATCTGCATCAGATGAGAGAAGCGCTCGAAGATCCGGCTGTGAGGCATTACGAGTACAGTCCCTCAAAGGCAAAGGCTTTGCTCGAAGAAGCGGGCTGGAAACTGAACAGCAAAGGTATTTACGAAAAGGATGGAAAGACTTTGAAATTCAGTCTTTCTCTTGCTTCCGGTAGCGGTGATTATCAGATGATGGCCCAGATGATTCAGGGAATGTTGAAGCAAATTGGAATGGAAGTAGAAATCGATGTAATGCCAGCGCTGGTAATCTGGACCGAAATCTTCCCCTACGGAGATTTCGATGCACATATCTCCGGTTGGGGCTATGGAGTCAGCGATGAGGCCGCGAACTACTGGACGACCGACCAGATTCCTTCCGACGAGAACTACTGGGGTGGTATGAACTATACCGGTTGGGCAAACGCTGAAAACGATGAACTAATAGTTGCCGCATCCAGAGAGCTCGATCCAGAGAAGAAGCTTGCACTCTATGAAAAGCACTTTGCGCTTTGGACAGAGGAGCTCCCTGTTCTTCCTTTAGTTGTTGCGCCAACCCCTCATTTTGCAAAATCGTATATCAAGAGCTTCAACTCGGGCTACGATAACGGTCTTGGTTGGATAATTCAGAACTGGTATATTGATAGGTAATAAGCTCTCCTGGGGGAGAAGCCAGAGGCTTCTCCCCCATATTCTTTCAGACTATTTTTCGGAGGTTTTGACATGAAATATACCGAGCTAATAGATTCCGTTCCTGACTACAAGGAATTCTTTACGGTTGAAGAGATGGACCAAAGGTCTTTAGAGCTTGCAAAGAGGTATCCAGGGAAAGTCAGGGTATATGAAGCGGGGAAATCGCGTAACGGAAATCCGATTTACGTTCTGGAAATCGGAAGTGGCAAGAAGAATGCTCTACTATTCGGCTGTCCCCACCCGAACGAACCGATAGGTGCTATGATGCTGGATTTCCTTAGCGAAAAACTTGCCAGTGATGATGTTTTTCGCAATCAGTTCGACTACACCTGGCATTTGATAAAAGTTATCGATGTGGATGGGACGAAGCTCAACGAAGGATGGTTCAAAGACTCTTCCTCTATAAGAAAGTATGCAGGTAACTTCTACAGACCGCCCGGTCATGAACAGGTTGAATGGACTTTCCCCGTCGATTATGAGACGCTTCATTTCCATTCTCCGCTGCCAGAAACGAAAGTGCTTATGAAGCTTATTGAAGATAAGAAGCCCGAGTTCATGTACTCTCTTCACAATTCCGGTTTTGGAGGGGTCTATTATTATGTGAGTGACGCAGTCCCAGAACTCCATGAGACTTTCAGCAAGCTTCCAGGTTTGTTTGGTTTGCCACTTTCTCTAGGAGAGCCGGAAGCACCTTTTTTGGAGCAGCTCGAACCTGCTATTTTCAAGCTTTTCGGAATGGCTCAAGAGTATGATTACCTAAAGAAGAATCTTGGCCCAGACAAAGACCCGGCAGACGTCATCAAAGCCGGTACTAGTTCTGATGATTTTGCTTCATCCGTAGCCGATACGTTTTCTTTGGTTTGCGAGATGCCATACTACTATGATGCAAGGGTCGAAGACATGTCTGAAGCAGACATTACGAGGAAGGAAGCGCAGAGATTCAACTATCAAAGGTCCGTCGAGAACTTTGAGTTTGTCAGCGAAGTGATGAAAGCAGTTGAACCTTGCGTTAAAGACAGAAATTCCCCGTTCTACAGAGTCTTCAAGAATGTTCTTGAAACCTATCCCGATCAACTACAAGCGCAGAAGAATTGGATTGAGAATGATCAGTCTCTTGAGAGAAAGGCAAGCATGGCAGAGGTCTTTGATAATAAGATAGTCAGCCAGTTCTATCAATCCTTGATGCTAGGGATGCTAAGAAGATTGGTCAAGGAAAATGATGACGGATCTGAAAAGCTGTCGGCAATCGTGAAAACGGTGGACGAAGCATTTGAGAGAAAGATTGAGTATCTCGAGAATAATCTTGATTATACGACTATTCCAATAAAGAGCCTGGTCAGCGTCCAGCTTATCGCAGGACTTAATGTCGCAGATCACATTCAAAGAAGGAGAAGCTAGAGGTCGTGAAAGTCTATTTCCTGAAACGGTTCCTGGAGCTTATTCCAATATTTTTTGCAATCTCAATAATCATCTTCGTAATTATGAACTCTATGCCCGGCGATCCTCTCTTGCAGATGAGGATGCAGAATCCGAGGGTAATGACTAACGATCCTGAAAGGATGAGGGAGCTTAGAGAGTATTATCATCTCGACGATCCGCTTCCTGTTAAATACTTCACCTGGCTGAAGAGTGTCATGACCGGAGATTTGGGATATTCCAGTATGTACAAAACGCCAGCAATTGATCTCATAACTTCTCGTCTGCCTAATACCCTTATTCTAACGATTACGGCCTGGCTTATAGGACTTGTAGTAGCTCTTCCGATAGGAATCCTCTCGGCAGTCAAGAAGTATTCGGCTTTCGACTACACAACAACTGTTTTTGCCTTCATAGGCATCTCTTTGCCGGGATTCTGGTTTGCTTTAATTGCGATCATAATCTTCAGTGTAAGTCTTGGTTGGCTTCCAGTGTCTGGTATGGCGACGTATGGTATCACCGGTTCATGGAATGTCTTTGTAGATAGACTTAGGCACCTCGTGCTCCCAGCCTTTGTACTGGGATTAGTGCAGGTTGCTTCGTGGGTGCGATACATAAGAACATCCCTTCTGGAAGTCCTTGATCAGGATTATGTTAGAACTGCGTATGCGAAAGGGGTTCCCGATAGAAAGGTCATCATCAAACACGCTTTGAAGAACGCGATGATACCGATTATTACGATAATCGCACTCGATATTCCTTACTTCTTCGGCGGAGCATTGATTATCGAGACTGTCTTTTCCTGGCCTGGAATGGGTAGACTTATGTACAATGCAGTGATATCGAGCGATTACAATCTGGCGATCAGTTGCCTGATGTTCCTGGCTATCATAACCCTCATTTCAAATCTCGTTGCTGACTTCCTGTATGTGATGGTTGATCCCAGAATCAGGATGGGCAGGAAGGGAGCTTAGTCATGTCAAAATTCTTCTACAAAAGGAAACTAGATGAAATCGAAGACAAGGCGCGGCCGGTTCATATAAACAGTTACAGGCAGTTGGTGTGGGCAAAGTTCAAGAGTCACAAACTTGCCATGTTCGGTGCATTTGTGCTTGTCGGTGTGATTTTGTTCACCGTATTTGGCCCGCTTTTCGTCGATGTGGGATACGAAGATATGGACTTCTCTTATCTCTTCTCGCCGCCGCTGACAGAGGGCCATCCTTTTGGGACAGACGAGCTGGGTCATGATGTGCTGGTTAGAGTAATGTACGGCGGAAGAATATCTCTCTTTGTCGGGTTAGCCTCTGCAGTGATAACCACCCTAATCGGAACAGTTGTTGGACTACTTTCGGGCTTCTACGGAGGCCTTGTCGACAGGTTGTTAATGAGATTTGTCGATGTAATGCTTTCTATACCAATGTTCCCGATCCTGATCACTCTTACACTTGTTTTCGGTTCGGGAATTATGAATATCATTCTAGTCCTGACAGTTTTCGGCTGGATGGGTGTTTCCAGATTAGTCAGGGGACTCGTGCTTTCCATAAGAGAAACGGAGTACGTTATGTCTGCAAGAGCTATGGGAGTGAAAAACGGCAGAATTATCCTCCGACACGTTCTTCCCAACGTAATACCGATAGTAATCGTCTCTGCGACACTTAACATGTCGTATGCAATACTTGCAGAGTCATCGCTGAGTTATCTAGGACTTGGTATTCAGCCTCCCATGCCGTCTTGGGGCAATATGCTTCAGAGAGCAATGAACTACATACTAGGCACAACTACTGGGGTAAATCCGTGGTGGCTTACCGTCTTCCCGGGCTTCTTCATATTCATCACAGTACTGAACGTGAACTTTCTTGGAGATGGACTTAGAGATGCTCTGGATCCCAAATTTGTGAGTGAGAGTTGAAAATCATGGAAAGAATTCTCGAAGTTGACAACTTGAAGATTTCCTTTAAAACTCAGCTTGGAAGGATAACGCCTCTAGACGGGGTCTCCTTTGGTCTATCAAAGGGGGAGACTCTCGGGATCGTAGGGGAATCTGGCTGTGGCAAGACAATCACAGCTTTCTCAATAATGAGGTTGCTCCCAAAGAACGCATTTCTCGGTGAAGATACAAAAATTGCTTTCAGAGGGAAGGACATTTCGACGCTCGGTAAGGAAGAGCTTCAGAAGATTAGAGGCAAGTCGATATCAATGGTGTTTCAGGAACCCATGACTTCTTTGAATCCTCTCTACACAATCGGATGGCAGATTTCCGAAGTATATAGACTGCACGAAGGCCTTAGTGAGGAGGAGGCAATGACGAGGAGCGTGGAGATGCTCCGGCTTGTCGGGATTCCGGAGCCTAAGAAGAGAGTCACGGAATTTCCTCATCAACTGTCGGGAGGAATGAGGCAGAGAGTAATGATTGCTATGGCGCTCGCCTGTAGCCCGGAGCTCCTAATTGCTGACGAACCCACGACAGCGCTTGACGTAACTATTCAAGCCCAGGTTTTGGAGCTAATGAACGAGCTGAAGGATAAGTTCAGCACAGCCACGATAATCATTACGCACGATCTGGGAGTAATCGCCGAAATGTGTGATAGAGTTCTCGTCATGTATGCGGGACAGATTGTTGAGAGCGGGGATATATTTGACATCTTCGACAATCCCATGCATCCTTACACAAAGGGCCTGATTAACTCAATACCAAAGATTGAGATTTCTAAAAAAGATCAGAAGAAGTTGAGCGTAATAAATGGTTATGTCCCCCATCCTTCGAGTTTCCCCGATGGCTGCAGATTCAGGCCGCGTTGCCCGATGGCATTCGAGAAATGTCTGGAGAAACCGCCGATGATTGAATCCGAAAGCCATCATTCAGTTCGTTGTTGGCTATTTGAAGGGGATGATAAGTGATGAAGGTTTCCCCAATGGTAGAGATCAAGAACCTGAAGAAATGGTTTCCCATAAAGAGCGGGTTCAGGTCTAAGTCCAATCTGAAGGCGGTAGATGGGGTTGACCTGCATATTTACAGGGGTGAGACTCTCGGACTGGTTGGAGAATCGGGTTGCGGCAAGACTACTATAGGAAGGACTCTCATTAAGATCTACCAGCCGACAGATGGAGAGTTCCTCTACAGAGGTGAAGGTTCTTCTGAGGGTGGAGTCGATATATTTTCTCTCTCGGAATCGAAAATGAGACCTTTCAGGAGAGAGATACAGATGGTGTTCCAGGATCCTTACGCTTCCCTCAACCCTCGAATAACGGTTCACGATATAATCGCCGAAGGCCTGAGAGTGCATTCGGTGGGCAAGAGCAGAGAAGATAGAAAGTCGATGATAGCCGAAATTCTTGAGAAGGTTGGCCTAAGGCCAGAGTACATGTACCGATACCCTCATGAATTCTCAGGTGGACAGAGACAGAGAATTGGGATAGCAAGGTCTATGATCTTAAACCCAGGTCTGGTCATATGTGATGAGCCGGTGTCGGCTCTTGACGTTTCCGTTCAGGCTCAGGTAATAAACCTCCTCGAAGATTTGAAACACGACTTCGGTCTCACATATCTTTTCATTGCACACGATCTGGCAGTTGTGAAGCACATTTGTGACAGGATATCGGTTATGTATCTTGGGAAAATTGTTGAGACCGCTGAAACCGACGAGCTATTTGACAATCCTCTTCATCCTTACACGCGCGGATTGCTTTCGTCGATTCCCGTTCCGAATCCTCACATGAGAAAGACCGGAAAGAGGGAGATCGTGAAAGGAGACATTCCCTCTCCCGTTGATCCGCCTGAAACTTGCAGATTCGTCAAGAGATGTCCTAAGGCCTTCGACAGATGCAGGAAAGAAAGCCCTTCTCTGAAGGAAGTAAGCGAAGGACACTTTGTCTCGTGCTTTCTTTACAATTAGTAGTCTTACGTGATTCATTGGTTTGAGGGCCGGCGTGTCGCTCAATCAAAAATGTAGATCCAGGAAAACATAGCGTCAATGAGCTGGCTATCGATGTGCCGGAACTCGTAATAGTGGTCGGGTGTTGACATATCGTCCTTCACGGGCATGAAGTAGTGGTCAAGACCGGGTAGCAGCTGAAAGTAAACATTCAAGCGTGTCCATAGCGCGTTCATGAACATTATGTAGTCTTGGACCGTCGATTCGAAATCGGCATCGCCCTGAACAATAAGCACGGGGATCTCCAGTTCTCTTACAATTTCAATAGGATTCATTCTGTCAAGTTCATAATAATATCCGGCCGTTGCTGCCAGGACGGGTGCTCCTGGAGGTAGCTTGCCGTCAAGAGCGGTCTGCAGGTAGTCGGTGAGAAGTTTGGTCTGCTGTCCAGTCTCCTCACCGTAGAGCGACCTAATGTATTTTTGTTTGTCGATTATTACCTGCAGTTCTCTCCTTGCAGGCGTAGCCAGAAGGATAATTCCATCGACCCTGGAGTCTCTGGTGGCGATTACTGGAGCAACTCTGCCTCCAAGTCCGTGCCCAGCAAGAAAAATCGATGAAACTGAGGGTATTCTCGATACGGCAGTTATCGCATTGACGACATCTTCAATCACTTCTGTTTCGATGCTGGGAGAGGCTTGAGATAGCCGCTCTCCGAACACAAAGGATCTCTTATCATACCTCAGAACGGCCACACCTTGAGTCGCCAGTCCCCAGGCTATCTGCCTGAATGGTTTGTTCGGCCCAATTGTAGAATCTCTGTCCATAGCTCCTGAATCATGTATGAGAATTACAAGTGGATACTTGTCAATCTCTTTGGGAACGGTAATTACTGCGGGAAGCCGGTTCCTATCCTCTCCAATCGTGATTTCAAACTCATCGAATTTGCTCGTGTCGATGTATTCGGCAATTGCTCCTGTTTGTAAAGTCGGTTGAACTAGAAATGTGTCAATTCTGCCTTGATCATCAACCACTACGTTGAAGTCGATAAACCCTCTCTCAAACTGAGCATGAAAGATGAATACTGTGAATCCTCTTATCTCGCTTGTCTCAGTTGAGAAAATGAAGAGATATGCGCCGTATTCCTCAGAAAGCTGCTGAAATTCCTGACTCATGTTTTCGACTGTATAGAGAGTTCTTGCTCTTAGACTTTGCATCTCGTAAGCAAGATGATAGTTTCCTCGTAATAGAAACTGAAGATACCTGTCAGCAAGTACCTCGGATCCAAAGAGCATTGTGAGAACCAGAATAGCAAAAACCCCGACTGATACTATTTTCCTCAACCTAGACTTCTCCCGACAAATGATTCTTCCTATTTATCCCTAACTCAATGATAAACCATTGCCCTTGATTGGTGAAATCAAAAGGAGGGCCTGTGCCCTCCTTTGTCTGTAATATCTAAAGATTTCCAGGTAATCAGTTAAGCTCCCGAACTGTCCATGATCTTTTCGCTGTTGAAGACTCTAGTAAGAAAGTAGATGAACAATGATACATAAACGAGGTTGCTCACAAGCATGAGGGAGAATCTCGAAAAAACAAAACTGGCGGTAATGATATCCTTCATAACGAAAATCGAGTTCATGAAAGGAATCAAGTAGAGAAGGGGATTATCTGGAGATTCCATCTGCATAGTGGCAACTCCCAGTACTATTGCCATAATATATATGGGCATTACATAACCGCTTCCCTCTTTCATATTTCTTGCTAAGGAGCCAAGTAGAACAATTAAAGAGGCTGCGAGCCCGGACATTGTCATCAGTGTAATGAAGAGACCAAAGAGAGTTGTGGCTGACAGGGATGAAAAATTGAGCTCACCACCCCCAAATGCAGGTCCTCCAACTTTGAAAGCGATTATCAGGCCGATGAAGGTGAATATGCTGTTCAAGATCGCAATAGTCATCACATACAGAATCTTCCCTGCTGCAATTGATGATCTCGACACCTGATTAACAAGCAGCACAGGCATGCTTCCTCTCTCTTTTTCGCCCGCAGTTGTGTCGAGACCAATATTCATGGATCCGGCGAAGATGTAAATGAGCAGGAAGTATGGGATCAATGTGGCCAGCAGCTCTGTTCCCTGAGATTCTTCCGGCGCAACATCTCTCTTCTCTACGCTTACGAGATTGAGATCTTCGAGTGTCAATCCATGTTCGAGAAGCTTCTCCGAAAGAAGCAGAGATGAATATGACGATAGGGCATTCTGAACTATTTGAGCCCCATATGAAGAACCTTTTGAAGTTGAATTGTAGAAGAGACGGGCATCTATCTTCTCTCCACCGCGAACTCTTTCCGCGGCATCTACGGGAAACTCTACCATGATTGAGTTCTCCTGGTTTCTGACCGATTCTTCGCTAAGATTTTCGTCAATTTCAAATGATATCATCTGATCCAGAAGACTCAAGAACCTCGCATCTGGCAAATTAATTATATTCAGTTTGTAGACTGTGTTCTCGTAGGTTCTGCTTTGGGATGAAGACACTGTGTTCATTACCAGGAAGATCACTGGCATGATCAACATCGGCAAAATCAGAACTGCGAAGACAGTTCTTGCGTCCTTGAATATATTCTTGAGTTCCTTTCGAAAGATAATTAGAGCATCCCTAAACAATCTCGATCACCCCTTCTCTATCGGCAATCCTAAAGAACACATCTTCAAGATTGTCTTCCCCAAACTTCTCATAAAGCCCTTCAAGAGTGTCGTCTTCGACAAGCCTGCCTTTGAAAATAATCCCGACTCTATTGCATAGCTTTTCGGCAACAGACATGATGTGAGTAGAGATGATTATGGTCTTTCCCTGATCGCGGTAGTCTTTGAGAAAGTCGGTAACTGTTCTTGCCGTAAGGATGTCCAGACCGTTTGTGGGTTCATCAAAGATTATGACTTCGGGATCATGAATAAGACTGACTGCGATCGCGGCCTTTTGCTTCATTCCTGTTGAGAGCTTCCCGATTCTCTTGTCAAGGAAGTCATTCATATCTAGATAATCTGATAGTTCCTTTGTCCGTTTAGAGATATCTGTGTCCCTCATTTGACTGAGTTCGCCGTAGAATCTAAGCAGTTCCTTCGGTGTAAGGTTTCCAGATAGTTTCATATCGCTTGTAAGGAACCCTATTCTCTTCCGAACCTCTGTGGGGCGAATCACGCAGTCGAATCCCATTACGCTTGTCTTTCCACTGTCTGGCTTGAGAAGAGTTGAGATAATTCTGAGTGTTGTAGTCTTTCCGGCACCATTTGGCCCTAGAAGGCCATAAATACTCTTTGGCTCGGCGGAAAAGCTCAACGAATCGACTGCTACCACCTTTTTCCTTCGACTTTCGAAAGTCTTTGTGATTTTCTCAACCTTAACCATTTTTTGCCTCCTAAAAACGTTTCTTCCAGGGAGTAGAATAACACTCCATTGTTAATGTGGAGTGAAGAAATAAGAATTGTGAAAAAATATTTCATTATAGGGGGGATATTGATTAATTATATTCACTACGGAATTCATTTATTTCAATCATTGATGAATTATAGTATAATTTGTCATAAGAAACCCGCTTAGAAATCTTAGAGTCGACTCTTCGGAGAAGGTTTGCTTAGAGATAACAAAATACGCATTCCATTAGGAGGTTCTAGATGAAGGTAGAAGATTCAAGATATCTCAACGATAAACGAGGCTTTTTGAAGAAACTTGTGAGTTCCCTGGAACGCGACTTTCCTTACGTTTCAGTTCTCGGCACGGATGTCGGGGGCAAACAGTACCAGGTGATGACAACTGGGATTAGCGTGAACGATTCGAGGTGGTCCGAAAGAGGGTTCGTACTCAGGATTCATGATGGAAGAGGCTACTTTGAATTCTCGTTTAATGAAATGAGAAATCAATCAGTTGAAGAGATTGTAGAGTATGTCGGGAGAAAGCTTTCTGCGTTCAGGAATAGTATGAATGAGAATAGTCTGGATGCTTCAGCAGTATCGATGTTCGAAGAAGAGGAATCGGAACTCTGTTTCAATGACGAAGTTGGGATTCTTCCGGGGTCTCTCTCGGCAGGAGAGATAATCGATAGACTGTCTTCTTTTAAGGATCGGGCTCATGAACTCTCCGATGAAGTGGTAAACGTAATGGCCCTCATGGAAAACGTGCAAGTGAGCAAGCTCTTCATTTCGTCCAGGAAGGAACTCTCACAATCCTACATCTGGTCTCAAGGATATTTGTACGTCGTTGCCAGAAGGAACAAGAGGACCAAGTATAGTATGAAAGGTTTTTCGGGATTAAAGGGTCTGGAAGTTCTGGACGAGATGGAAGCATTCGTTGGAAAAGTCGTCGAGAATGCTAGACTCCTGCTCTCAGCCGAGAGAATAGATCCAGGTGAGTACGATGTAATTTGCTCGCCAGATGTTGCAGGATTGATTGCTCATGAAGCTTTCGGGCACGGAGTCGAAATGGACATGTTTGTGAAGGGGAGGGCAAAGGCAGTCGAGTACCTGGGAAAGCACGTTGCGTCTGAGTTAGTCACGATGCATGACGGTGCGGCCGGTGTAAGGGAAGTTTCATCTTACGCATTTGATGATGAAGGCAGTCTGGCAAAGGACACAGTGATAATTGAAAATGGAATCCTCAAGAGGGGAATTTCAGATTTGATTTCTGCATCTGTTCTTGGAACTGAGCCTACCGGCAACGGTAAGAGGGAATCGTTTGAGAGAAAAGCATATGCACGCATGACGAACACATATTTCTCTCCGGGAAAAGATGATCTAAGAGACATGATCGAATCAATAGATTATGGTTTTCTTCTTGAAGACTATTATAGCGGAATGGAAGATCCCAAAAACTGGGGGATTCAGTGCGTCATAGCCTACGGACGCGAGATTAAGAAAGGCCAGTTTACAGGTCGTATCGTATCTCCAGTAATGATGACAGGATATGTACCTTCATTGCTGAAGTCGATTTCTATGGTATCTGGAGATTTCAAGCTCTCAGGAACGGGAGCCTGCGGCAAAGGTCATAAGGAGTTCGCAAAAGTCTCTGCAGGTGGACCGTATATTAAGGCAAAAGCGAGGTTGGGATAATGATAGAGACTATTGTAAAGAACCTTGAAGCAAATTCAGTTGATGCATGGAGAATAAGGGAAGAGAACATTGAGAGTGAAGAGTATTTCTTTGTTGGGAACAAGGTCGATCTTGGAAGGGCGAAGAAGGTAAAGAAGTACGAAGTAACTGTCTACCGCGATTTTGAAGAGGGCGAAAAGAAATACAGAGGAAGCTCTACGGTTACCATGAGCCCTGGAACAACGGTTGAAGAAATCGTCCATTCAATACAGGAAGCCTTTTTTGCTGCAGGTTTCGTAAAGAATCCCTGGTATCCAATGGCGCCGAAGTTTTCACGGAGATTCGAAGCAGTCGAACATGACCTTCATGATCTTTCTAGAGATGCTATTGGAGCAATCTTTGACAATGGAAAACCGTCTAATTCATGGTTGAACTCTGTTGAGATTTTTGTGACGAAAAACGGGTTCCGCATTCTCAACTCTGAAGGTCTCGACGTGGCTTTTTCAAAATATAGAACATACATCGAAAGCATTGTAAGTTCTTCTGGCAGAGAAGAAGTCGAGCTGTACGATCAGTTGCTCCTTGCACTTCCCGATGTTGAACGTATAAGAGAAAGGATTTCCAGATTACTTCTGTTGGTCAGTGAAAGAGCTAATGCCGTTCCTACGCCAGCTTTAGGCAGGATACCGGTAGTACTTACCGGAGAGCCGGCCAAAGAGGTAATGCGATACTATTTGAAACAGGCAAATGCACGTCTTAAGTATGACAGGATATCCGAAGCTGAACCTGGAGACTCTGTTCAGTCAGGAGAATCGGGAGATAAGATAACTCTTGAAGTTGTGCCGGAACTTGAAGGTTCATACTTCAGCCTTCCTGTTGACAATGATGGTTTTCTCATTGGGAAAAGGACTGTTATCGAAAATGGGATTTTGAAGAATTACTGGGGTGACATCAAATATTCCCACTACCTGGGAATCGAACCAACAGGTGCTGTTCTGAACTTCTCGGTTGGTCATGGCAGTCTCAGCATTGACGAGATGCGAAAAGTAGATCATCTGGAGGTTACTAATTTTTCTGCAGTTGACGTTGATGAAACAACGGGCGATTTCGGAGGAGAGATCAGATTAGGCTGGTATTTCGATGGTTCGGAGAGAATCGCGGTATCGGGAGGTTCTGTGACCGGTAATCTAAGAGAACTTGAGTCAATCTATCTGTCGAAAGAGACAGAACTGGACGGAGATTACTATGGACCTCTCTCGATCTCTATAGAGGGGCTGAAGATTTCGGGTGAGTAGTTTTTGTGGAGGTGCACATGATTATTGAGACAATAAGAATGAGGCATTCAACAAGGAAGTTCCTCGCTTACGACCTGTCTGAAGAGGAAAAGGAAAGGCTAATGAGCTTCTTCAGGGAGCTTCCTACTCTTCATTCTTTGCACCTGAAATGGACCCTAAGAGATCTAAACAAAGGATCGGGCGTTGTATTTGCACCGTGTCCCGCAAAGCCGAACTGCCTTGTAGAATATGGATTCCAGGGAGAAATCATTGTGTTGGAAGTGACCAAGATGGGATTAGGTAGTTGCTGGAATGCCGGGATTAGAGAGGAGAACTCTCCGGCTGGGATTATCCTTGGCAAGGAAGATTCAGGAAAAATAACCCTAAACGATATCCTTACCGGAATGGGGAGAAGGAAGGAGCTGGAAACTCTTGTCGAGGGACCGTTGCCCGAAGACGAGAGGCTGCTTCAAATATTGGAATCATGCAGACTTGCCCCTTCTTCAATGAACAGGCAACCCTGGAGATTCAACGTTAAGAATGGCGATCTATATATCTGGACCAAGGCAAACATGATTGGTGGCAGTCACTGGCTAGATCTTGGAATTGTCCTTTCTCATGCTTACATCACTGCACAGGAATTTTTTTCGAAGGTTTCTATAGAGAGGGCAGCAGGAGAAAAATACAGGTTGATCATGAAGTAACCAATTTGATCGTTTTTGTCATGAGTCACAAACCTTTTTGACTTACTTGCATCAAGGCTTGATGATGAGACCGACCGGCTGGGTAGATCAAAGTGAAACAACTTACGGAGCATTCCACTCTCAGCTTATTCTCCGAGCAACCTAAGAGAATTGAGAACGGCCAGTAGAGTAACCCCCACATCAGCGAATACTGCCCCCCACATGTTCATTAAGCCTAAAGTGCCTAGAGTCACAAAAAGAATCTTGATCCCTATGGACATCACAATGTTCTGAATTGCGGTGGTGTTAGTGAACCTCGATATCTCTATTGCTCTTGCGACTTTCGAGAGCGAATCATTTGAGAGAACGACGTCTGCCGTTTCGATTGTTGCGTCGGCGCCCGAAGCCCCCATGGCAATTCCAACATCGGCCCTTGCAATTACAGGTGCATCATTTATTCCGTCGCCAACAAATGCGGTTAGTTTTCCACTATCAATTGCTGATTCCACTGCTTTCATTTTGTCTTCGGGAGTCGCTTCGGAAATCAGACTGTCAAGGTCCAGTTTGGCCGATATAGAAGCAGCATTATCTTGACTATCACCCGTAAGCATTACTATCTCATGAATTCCGAGTTCTCTAAGCTTGATGAGGGCATCGGCAGAATCGTCCTTCAAAACGTCTGACAGAGTAAATACTCCCTCTACTCTGCCATCAATGGAAAGAAATATCTTTCCTGATTCGCCTCGCTCTTCATAATCGATTCCGATATCTCTTAGCAGAGATGAGTTGCCAATGCCCATTTTCTTGCCGTTGATTTCTGCTGTGATACCTTTTCCTGCGATTTCAGTAAGGTGGGAGATTTTCATTTCTTCGGGAATCTCTGGAATGAGTTCTCTAAAAGAACTTGCCACTGGATGAGTGGAGTAGCTTTCCATTAGGGTTGCGTATTCCAATAACTCCCTCTTGTTATATCGGCCAGAAGTCTCTATTTGAGAGATCTCTGGCTTTCCCCTGGTCAGTGTTCCCGTTTTGTCTATGAAAATCGCGTCAACCTTGCAGAGAGATTCCAGATAATTACTCCCCTTGAACAATATTCCCTCTTTTGAGGCCTTTCCAATACCGACGAAGTAGCTTAACGGAACAGAGATGACTAATGCACAGGGACAGGAAATGACAAGAAGGATCAAGGCCTTATGAACCCAGTCTGAGAGTTCCCCTCCGAACAGCAGAGGAGGAAACACCGCTATTGCAGTTGCAATGGAGACCACAATAGGTGTGTACAGTCTCGAGAACCTAGTAATGAACCGCTCCTTGTTAGATTTTCTTGAAGTCCCCTCTTCAACTAACTCCAGCATTCTGCTAGTGTAAGATTTCTGAAGATTTGTTGATGCAGTGATTTCTATTACACCTGACTTGTTTATGGTTCCGGCAAGAACTGTATCGCCTTCTTTTACAGGCACGTGACTGCTTTCTCCTGTAAGAAGTGATTTATCTATCCAGGTGCTTCCAGAGTTGATGAGGCCGTCAATGGGAATTCTCTCTCCCGGTCTGACAACATATCTATCACCCGGTTCGATCTGACCTGCCGGCACAGTCCGAAGTTTTCCGTCAATGATCTGATTGACCTCTTCAGCCCTTAAATCTATCAGTTCCTTCACTGATCTTCTTGATTTTCTCAGGGCGATTGCTTCCAGAAGCTCTCCAAAACTGTAAAAGATCATCACGGCAACAGCTTCCGGCAATTCGTGGATCGCAAATGCGCCCATAGTGGCGATGGTCATGAGGAAACTCTCGTCGAACAAGTCGCCCTTGAGGAGATTTCTGGAAGCCTTTAGGACGGTATTTCCCCCAGCGGCAAGGTATGCAGTCACAAACAAACCATATTCCAGCAATTCATTGTTCCCATGGAGAAAGGGAGAAAAGACCAAAGCAATGAAAAACAGGGCTCCTGAGAAGAGTAGTCTCATTAGTTCCTTGACGGGTAAGTCTTGCTCAACCCCGGAAGATTGCAGCAAAGTTATCTTCGGAGAATGTTTGTGAATGATTTCTTCGACTTCTTCGAAAGTCTGACTATCGATTATTAGTGTCGAAGAAGAGAAATCTATTCTAGCATCAACGCCCGATCTCTTTAGCTGATCCTCCAGTTTGGCTGCACATTTCGGACAATCAAGTCCTTCTATTCTGTATTTCTTCATTCTAATCGCCCTCCGACAGTTCCTGGAAGTGCTCTCTGGCAATGTGTATGAGGTCAATAACGTGATGGTCACCCAGAGAGTATAAGACTGACTTCCCCTCCCTACGATTTCTCACAAGTCGATAAGATTTAAGCTGCTTCAGATGGTGAGAAATCGTAGGGAGAGTCAACTCCAGAATTTCGGCCAGATCGCAAGTACATAACTCGGCCTCAGACAGAAGAAATATTATCT
Source organism: Mesotoga sp. BH458_6_3_2_1 (assembly GCF_003664995.1). Classification (NCBI taxonomy): domain Bacteria; kingdom Thermotogati; phylum Thermotogota; class Thermotogae; order Kosmotogales; family Kosmotogaceae; genus Mesotoga; species Mesotoga sp. BH458_6_3_2_1. The sequence goes on from NZ_JFHL01000018.1 coordinate 126,097, forward strand.
TTGTTCGCGTCTCATCTGAAAGTACCTTGAAGAGTTCTGAGAGTCCTGAAACTTCCTCTGCAATCTCTCTATATTTGTTCACATCAACATGAACTTCTCTACTCGGGCACAGATCGCTCACTGCCTACCTCCAATCAATTAGATGAGTGTCTAATTGATTGTACTTCGAATATCTGCCTGAGTCAAGTCACTTTCCAAACACTACTGCAGGTGTGGAAATGAGAAGTTCTTTTCCGCCAAAAATGAAGACACCCTCGATGTAATAGGCGGTAGGAAGTCCAAAGGAAAGTTCTATTGATTGGTTTTCATTTATTATTTCGAATTCGAAGCTGGATTTTCTGAAGTCTCCGTCTGGAGAAGATGCCGTGAAAAGTCTAAGTTCATTCAGCTTGGCATCTCCTGTCTTCACGACTGGCTGAATTCTCGCTCCTTCTTCGAAAGAAACGGTTTTGCAGCTCAAAGCGGGAAGTTCCTCACCGGTATTGATGTGGTAGATCATTGAACTGATAGCCTGTGTTACTCTGAAGATTTCTGTTCCGTGCCCGGCGTTAGGGGCATAGACCATCGAGAAGTAACCAGGGAGATTATCCACATACAGTTTGGAAGCGTCTATCGGCCAGTAGGGATCGTTGGTCCCGACGACTATGAGTTTCGGCACTTCTAAATCCATGCGGTAGGTGAAAGGATCTATGTATTGAAGGAGATCTCGCTTGACAGGGTTATCAAGATCGTCGAGTATCCCTCTCTCAACGTATTCTCTTATCGAAGGGCTGAAGCTTCCCCAGAAACTAAGCTGGTGTTGCATCTGTTCAGCGATATTGAGATTATCAAAGGCGATAGGAACGATTCCTTTGACTCGCTTGTCCATTGCGGCTGTAAGCCATGTAGTCCAGCCGCGCTTTGATCCGCCAGTCAAAATGAATCCTTCAATCTTGTCGCCCATGTTCTTGATATAGTCATCAAGAAGGTTCATCGAAACAACAGTTGACTTTACCATTGGTAACAGAGCCGGCCAGCTATAGTCCCCTGTTTCGATAAACTGTGAGAAGGAGTAGCTAAGCAGCCAATCCTCTCTTAACCCGCCGAAGAGTGGCTGATTTGGTATATCGAAAAGCACGGCAACGTATGCTTTGTTTTGCAGCGCCAAAAGTCTGAAGATGGAGAGCTCTTCCTGAGTATACTTGTAATCTCCGGCAATGAATATTACTGCGACTGTTGATAGTACACTTGGTGGTCTTATTATCATCAGATGATTCTGCCACTGGGTATTCTGCCATGTAACTGAATCAAACTTCATGGTCTCGATTTTTATCAGACCTTGCGATGGCGATTCCACAATCAATGCATTTCCTTCTTCAAGGTTTGAGGGGAGAGTATCTGAATGGAGAAACGCGTCCATTGTAAGCGCAGAAAGTACGGTTTCGACAATTAGGATAAGAGAAATCACGACAATCTTCATTTCATGCACCTAAGGTCTTCAATAGACTGGCGGTGATTTCTTTCAGTTTCTCAACTATATCTTCCGGTCCCGTAATTCTTGCTTCTTTATTTGAGGCAAGGAACATAACGAGGTCCCCAAAGTGAAAAAAGTGATAGACGCGAAAGTCCTTTTCTAAGTCAAAGTGAGCCTCACTGAACTTCGCCCCACGAGGGAACAGCTTGTTCCACAGCATTGGCTCTTCAATGTATTTCCTGCTTGTGATCTTCACTTTGTCGACTTCATCCGACCTGACAAAGAGAAGTTCACCGTCTTCTTGAACTCCGCAGAATCGCTCTTGTCTTTCGTCAAAGCAGGCAGGACTGAAGAAGAGCTCATTACCTCCTCGAAAAACAACTTTCACAGCCTTCTTTCGATTAATGGCCTTAAGAAAGATTGAGCTGACAAGATTCTCGCTCTTTGTTTGCGACTTCATGCTGTCTTCGAAGAGGGAAGGCAGCCGATACGCTTCGGAATAGAAGTACTCTCTACTAGTGTGGGAGTACTTTAGTGGAGCGCCCAGATTTGCTCTCATGTACTTGAAATCTCTTCGAGCCTGACGGCTGGAGATGCCGAACTTTCCAGTGTATTCATTCATAGAGGCCGGATCGTTGCTTGACAGGCGGTCATGTAGCCAAATAATTCTCATTTCTCTTGACATAACTCTACCACCTCCTGGAGTCGGACGAAAGCCAGCCAATCTTCGCAGATCTCAATTCGAAGATGTTAGAATTGCAATTGTATTATACAGAATTAAATAGACTAAAGCTAGGAGCTGGCCGATGATGGAGAAGAGATATGATTAAGGGAATCGTTCTTGATCTATTCGGGACTATTGTGAGTAACAAAAGGCTCTTCACACCTATTTGCTCAAAGATGGCGGCAGACTCTGGTGTTGAATTAGAGGAAATCGAGCGAGATTTCGTTGATCTTTACAGACGTCACTTCAAGAATTGCCATCGTTTGCCATTTCAGCCAGAAAGATATTACTATTACCTTCTGATAACGGAACTAATTGATAAATATGAGCTGCCCGGGGACATGGAATCATACTGCAATTTCATGTACGACTCCTTTTCAAAGCTTCCCGCCTATTCAGACTCTAAGATACTTAAGAAGATGTGCAGGGAGTTCACCACTGCGATTCTCACCAACGCCGATGATGTCTTCGTCAAGAAAGTGATTGAGAGAAACAGAATTCCTCACCACGTGCTGTTGACTTCGGAGACTGCGAGATCATACAAGCCTTCCGAAGAGATCTTCAAAAAGATCTTATCACTTATGGGACTAGAGAAACCTGAGGTTGTCTTTGTTGGCGACAGTATTCAGGTCGATATGCTTGGAGCTTCCGGCGCGGGAATAAAGGGAATACTTATCGATAGATCCAAATCATATTTTGACTACGTTCCTAGAATAGAAAGCCTGGAGGAGTTGCCTAGCCTGCTAAGGCAACTTTGAGCGCACTTTCGAATTCTGTGACGACTCTTTCAAGATCGTCTCGTGAAACGTTAAGATTCGTCACGAATCGCCATTCACCACCCTCGGGAGGGTTTATCTTTATACCCTTTTCTAGAAGCGTCTCAACTATGAGTCTTGAACGTGCCTTGTTATTGAGCTTGAAGAAGACCATGTTAATGTCCAGCCTCTCAGAGAAAACCTCTATGCCAGGTATCGTTGACAGACCTTCGGCGAGAAATCTTGCGTTTCTGTGATCTTCCGAGAGACGATCGATCATTTTCTCCAGAGCGAAAACTCCTGCAGCGGCAATAATTCCGGCCTGACGCATAGCACCGCCCATAATCTTTCTTCCCTTTCTAGCCTTTTTTATGAACTCTTTCGTGCCGACAAGCATTGAACCTATCGGTGCGCCGAGACCTTTAGAGAGACAGAACATGACTGAATCTGACTGAGCAGCGATTTCTGCCGGGCTTACTTCAGCAGTAATCGCAGCGTTGAAGATTCGCGCACCGTCAAGATGGAGAGGAATGCTTCTCTCTCTTGCAAGTTTATAGACTTGCTTCATGTATTCCATGGGGAGTAAACGTCCGCTGGAATGTGCGTTCTCCAGGCAGATTAGGCCCGTTCTCGGATAGTGAAGATCTTCCGACCTGATCGCTTTCCTGATTCTTTCCACCGAAGGCATGCCGTCATCACAATCAAGAGTTCTCATTTGAACTCCGGCTATCACAGCAGAAGCACCTGCCTCGTGAACAATAATGTGATTTGAAGCAGGTATGATCACCTCATCGCCTCTTAATGTATGTGTCAGGATTGAAAGTTGATTCCCAAAAGTCCCGGATGGAACAAAGAGTGCGGCCTCTTTTCCGAGTATGCCCGAGGCTATCTCTTCTAGCCTGTTTACTGTCGGATCGTCTCCATAAACGTCGTCTCCCACTTCTGCATCGGCCATTACCCTGCGCATTTCTTCGCCGGGGACCGTAACTGTATCACCTCTGATGTCTATCCACTTCACGACGGCACCTCCAAAGGTTTGCTATGAAAATAATTATAAACCAGAACCGTTAAGTAAAGAAAAAGCCGGATCTAATGATCCGGACTATATGGGGTTCCTATCTAAGGGGGATAGGGGGGTTATAAACTATAGTAATTCTAGTTTGTTTTCATTAATATAACTTTGTGTTAATAAGGCGAAATCATGCAGGATCAATTGCCTATAGTTTAATACCCACAAACATTATTAACATAAGTTCATTTTCATGCCAAGAGACTTGACTTGCCCAACGGATACTAGAGGATCAGGCCACAGACTGAGCAAGATGCAGAAGCTCTCGAAAGGCGATTCTTCACAGGTCTTTCGAAATTGAGGGGCACACCTGGCATCTGCGATCATCGTTCCTGATCGGAGGAACCGTATCGTTGTTCATGAACTAAATCCAGTCGTAGTTTTGCTCTGGGTAACGATCTCAAGAACCTTTCCAAGGTTTTACACGGATACTTGTCGCATTCCCCGCAGTTAGAAATTCCTTTCTCTTCACAACAGCTCTTGAAGGGGCATCCATCGCATAGTTTGAAGCGTATGTCGCTGTGGCAGCCGCAACAATTGATTTCAGAGAATGCAATATCGAATCCAAAGTCTTTCGTCCAACGATTTGCAGTTTCTCTCCTCAACGAATCATCATTAGCCAAAGTGGCTCTGTATGTCTCACACTGAGTGCAGTCTATGCCACAGAATGCTATCATATTCATACCACCGTCCAGGCCGCTACAATTAGAGACATCTGCTCACAGATAGAGCATATCATTATGTGAAGCACAGACATAACTATGGAGGGAAGATTTGAAACCATTGGTAACGGAAGAGGTTTACAGAGTACGGTATTATGAACTGAAAAATGACTGGAAGGCTTCAATTTCATCTATTATGGATTATTTCAACGACATTGTGACATTGCAGACGGTGCAAGTTGGCCATGGAGTCGACGTAATGAGCAAAGGAGAATATGCATGGCTTCTGCTTCGCTGGGAAATAAGGGTCGACAGGTACCCTGACTACATGGAGAGTGTTGTTGTTCGAACTGTTCCGCATTCGATGGACAGGTACTACGCTTACAGGTGTTTCGAAATCCATGATACTTCAGGTGCATGCATTGTAGAAGCAGACTCTCAGTGGATTTTGATCGATCAGAAGAAGCGGAGACCGGTTCGGATAGGGGAAGAGTTCTATAGAAGATACGGTGTTGACACTGACTTCCATCAACCTCTCTCTTTCACGAAAATTCCCGAACCGGAAGCCGCGGATATGGAAGTCTCTCTAAGAGTTCGCCAGTCGGATTTGGACACAAATGGACATTCAAACAATGTATCGTATGTCAAATGGATAATTGAGACAGTTCCGAGAGAAATCGAGAACAAGCATCTGCAAAGGCTTGCAATTAGATACATACACGAGTCGAGAAGAGACGATGAGATTGCAGTAACTAGCACCTTCAGAAAATGTAATAATTTCGTTGAGGGAATGCACCGGATTAGCAACGGTGAAAGATTGCTGACATTGGCTAGGACTGAATGGATATGAAGGACGGCAGAAACCGCCCTTCTAGACTACTCTATTAGACAAGTGAATTTGGGTCCACGTAATCATCTAGCCAATAAGCATTTGGGTTTCTATCGAAGGCCATGAATAGATCGTATCGTCTGGGATCTGCCGCTCTATGGTACTTCATGTATATTTTGTTCTCATCGAGTCCTACATACTCTATCTTTCCAGTTGCATGAGACATTACGAATCTAGCCCTCTTCGCAAGGCCAGAGACTCTGTCAATGGACTTCTTGAAAATCGCATAACCCTTTTCGGCCGGAACGGCGTAAGTATGATTTCCCTTCGTTGGTCTGCACTGGAAGACATAGTAGGGCGGTATTCCTATGAATGAAAGTTTTTTAAATAGTTCTGTCATTACCTCAACGTCATCGTTGACTCCCCTTATCATTGGAGTCTGGTTGCAGATCACTGCACCTGCATCCCTCAAAATGTTTAGGCCTCTAATTGCTACATCCGTAAGCTCTGTAGGATGATTGAAGTGTGCCATTATGTATATTCTTTTCTCTGGCGTACTATACTTCTTTACCATTTCGGGAAGATCGGGATCATTTATTATTCTGTAAGGGTTAAAAGCGACCATCTTACTTCCAAACCTGATTATTCCGACATGGTCAATTTCTCGGAGTCTCCTAACAATGTCGCCCAGCTTTTCAGTAGAGAGTATTAGCGAGTCTCCTCCTGTAAGAAGAACATTTGTAATCTCCTTGTGCTTCTTAATGTACTCTATACCTTGCGTGACGTCATTGACAACTTCTTTGTTTTCTACTGAAAACAGTCTCTTTCTGAAGCAGAACCTGCAGAAACTCCCGCAAACCTTCGAGACAAGCAGCAAAGCAGTGTCTGTGTATTTGTGCTCCATTCCGGGAGCTACCGTGTACTTATGCTCCTGCGAAGCATCTAGATCTCCCCACTCGTCAAGTTCTTCGAGATCGGGCACGATTATTCTCTTAATGGGGTCTTGCGGGTCTTCCCAATTGATAAGCCCAAGATAATAGTCATTTGCCCTGAATGGATAGATTTCAGTTACTCTTTTCATCTCTCTTATCTGTTCATCATTGAGATCCTCGATCTTGTCGACGTTCGTGAGATATTTTGGTTTCTGCAAATTGATCACTCCTTACCTAGATTAAAGATTTGCGTCAATGTCTTTCCCATGTCGATGTGCAAAACTCTTTCAGAAGAGAACTCTCAATGGTCGAACCACATTGAGAATAAGCCTCCTTCATCTTCTACAATCCAAAGAATCAAATGATATAAATCGTACGAGTAAGCCGGCCCCGTAAATAGAAGCATTCGTCCACGCACAAGTAACGATCAATTATAGCATATTGGAGGAACTGCCTAGATTATGCTGATCGATCAGCTCTATGTCGTTCTTTAAATGAGCGTTATAGTAGCATGCCTCACCGGGGTATATACCTAAAGACAAAAGCCCCTCTCGAAAGAGGGGCTGATTTTTTGAAGAAATATTAAAATCAGTTGGTCAATAGAATGATATTTCCTACGTAAGTTCCGGAAGGAGAGTAGATTTTTCTGTTCAGTTCATCGCTAGAGTCTCGGATTTCTGCCGTCCCTATCAGAGTCTCTTGGGATCCTTCAATTTCGTAGAAGTAAATTTCCTCGAAGTTGAACATCCAGTCGGTTTCGATTACTGCCTGTTTACCGGTGGAGAAGATTTCATTGGGACCGGCAACGATCTTTATCGACTCCCCATCGAATGAGGGTAGTCCATAAGATATTTCGACGATTCTTTCACTTGCTTCTACCGTAAGGGTGAATGCCGTTTCTGTTTTCATTCCCTTTTCGTCTGAAATTTCCAGAACAATCTCTTTAGGTCCTATGTCGGATCTTTCTGGAAGGAAGAGATATCTGTCTTCAACGATCTCACCGGACCCAGAAACGATTTTGAAAGCAACCTTATCACCATCGGGATCTCCGGCGAAGCCTCTTAGATATAATGAGTACTCGCTTCCTGTCTTTGCAGTCCCGTCTGGTATGAAAGCATTTGGCGGTCTGTTGGTATTCTCGACAGTTACCGTAAATATGCCGATGCTTTCAGCCCCTTCATTGTCAGTGACCAGTAATTCGACCTCATGACTCCCTTCGGAATCGAAGTCAGGAGTGAATATGTAGTTGCTGTCTTCGATAGAGCCTGGACCCTCAGAGACTTCGAAAGTCAGCTCATCCCCATCGGGATCGGAAGCAAAACCCCTAAGATACAACCTGAGAGTCTCACCCTCTTTCACGACACCATCGGGAATTGACACCACGGGAGCTCTATTGACGTCTACTACAGAAATGTGAATCGGCAGAGAGGTACTGCCTCCCTTACTATCGGTGGCAGATATGACAATGCTCTTTTCTCCGGCCTCGCTGAAGTCTGGAGAATATGAGTAATAACCGTCCTCTATTTCCCCCGGACCGGTGATGCTGAAAACCAGTTCATCGTCGTCCGGGTCGCTAAACAGCGTGCTAAGGTCAATCTTCAAAGTAAAACCTTCTCTGATTGAAGTGGTCATATCGCTTATTGACAATTCGGGATCTCTATTCTTGTCCCTAACATCTATCTTGATTAACATGCTATCCGATAGTCCGAAAGGATCAGATGCCGTAACGGTAGCCGCTTTTTCACCCTGATCACCGTAGCCAGGAGAACAAGAATAGCTGTTGTTTAAAATGCTTCCAAAACCCTCCACCTCGTAAGACAGTTCATCTCCGTCAGGATCGGTGAAGAGACTTTTCAGATCCAGGCTCAGAGTAAATGTTTCCATGATGGTTGTGCTCAATGAAGGCAGGATCTTGAGTGGCGGTCTGTTGACATTCTCGACAGTTACCGTAAATATGCCGATACTTTGAGCGCCTTCATTGTCAGTGACTAGTAATTCGACCTCATGACTCCCTTCGGAATCGAAGTCGGGAGTGAATATGTAGTTACCGTCTTCGATGGAGCCTGGACCCTCAGAGACTTCGAAAGTCAGCTCATCCCCATCGGGATCGGAAGCAAAGCCCCTAAGATAGAACCTGAGAGTCTCGCCCTCTTTTACCACTCCATCAGGAATTGACACCACCGGAGATCTGTTGACTTCCTCGACCCTTACTGTGAAGGCAGTGGTGTTTGTTGCACCCTTCTCATCTTCTAGAAAAACCTTTACTGATTTGTCACCAGCATCTCCGAAATCTGCACTTAATCTATATGTACCGTCGACAATCTCTCCAGGTCCCTCAATTCGAAGCTGCACATCATCGCCATCAGGTTCGCTCACTCTGCTGAGGATATCAACTTCTACCGTCTCGCCCTCTTTCATAACCAAGTCGCTCAGCAACAGCCTGGGAGGTCGATTCACATCATGAATCTCAATCTCGAAGCTTGAAAAAGTCTCGTTTCCGAAGCTGTCCGCTGCTTTTATTGACACAATTTTCTTCCCGGCATCTTCGAAAGAGGGTTCGTATATGAATAGACCGTCTTCGAGTCTTCCAGGACCATCTTCTATGCTTAGAATTATCTTTTCAACATCTTCATCAGTCACCGAGGATATGATATCAACAGTCAGTCTTTCTCCTTCATTCACAATCTGGTCGTTGACTCTAACTTCGGGCGGAGCATTCACATCTGTAACTTCGAGCTGAATATCTCGTGCCGTTTCATTTCCCTGTGTATCCCTGGCCAGTACCCTCAAGACGGCCTTCCCTGAGTCACTGTATCCTGGCGCATAGCTATAGATACTGCCTTCGAGCTTACCGGGACCTTCAACAGAGAATTCCAACTCGTCTCCGTCCGGATCAGTTGCTATTGAATTCAGGTCTATCGATAGCGTCTCTCCTTCTTGAACAACGACCGGGGACGTGTCGATCTCCGGCGGCCGGTTTACTCTGATAACGTTTACCAACATTTCATCTTCCGATTTTTTCCCTTGATTGTCTGTTGCCTGGACCCTCACCGAGATTTCTCCGGCGTACGAGAAACCTGGTTCAAAAACGTAAGAAAAGCCAGACAACTCTCCTGGACCCTCTAAGATTTCGAGAGCAACGTCATCGACCTTCTCGTCTTTCACAAACTGCTTCAAGTTCAGAGTAAGTGTTTCACCCTGGTTGATAACCTGTACTGGCAATTCCAGTTCCGGTTCTTTATTCATAAGTCCAGGAAGCGTAATAACCAAGATTATCGCAGCTGCCGCCGCTGCAATAAGAACATAGATCATCCATCTTTTCATCATATCTCCCCCCTGATTGTCGGGAACTACTGCAAACTTTCTTATGCCTTTCTAGAACTTGTCACATCAATAGTCTGGGATTCATTGACTCAGTTCCCTTCTCGGATTATCGGTTTTTTCCGTCGGCATTTCAGCGTTTGATACGTCATCCTGGTCAAAGAGAACGACTACCTCATCGAAGCCCATACCCAGGAATAGCCCGTGAAAGAAGTTTCTAGCACTTTCTCTTGATGTCTCATCGACACCCATTTCAAAGGCGTTTTGAAGTGCCTGTTTTTCAATATCCTCACTATATGACTGAAAGGTTTTCAACATGTCCCTGTTGCCAAAAATTCTCACTAACACCCCACTTTGATTGATCACCCTAATATCGGGAATCTTGTTTTGAGGGATAGTTACTTCTAGCTTAGGAGAGGGGAGAGTGAGCTTTATTCTCCTTGCTTCACCTTCATGTATTTCGATGGCGTCCTCCTTCAACCTTCTCAAATCAAGATAGCCTCGAACCTGGAACGGAACGATGAAAATGAAGCGCTGAAAAGTACCGGGGACGAAACTCCCTTTTTCGGGTTCAAAGATGAGCAAGGTGGTCATCCTGGCGGTACTTAGTTCGGAGATTCTTTCAACCTTATGAATTATCGATTCTGATCTGAAGCTTGCCTTCTTCCTCGACTGGAAGAAAAGGAAAACGAGTATAGCTATTATTGCGAAAAGTACTATATTCAGAACGAACAATTAGCCACCTCCAGAGTTTGGTTATTTCAGAAGCTTTTCATATAATTCGCCATTAGACTGCCCATAGCAGCCATGGCAACTATTGTTATAACTATGAATACAAGGGCTAGGATTATTAGTATTCCCTGAATTCTGAAGTAATGTCTAAGGCTGTCAAGCGCAATTTCCAAGTTGATTGACTCCTTTGAATGGATAAACGAGTCTAATTTCTTCTTCGAACTCCTAAGTTTCAGCCCCATAATCAAAGCGACTACCGCGCTTATAGCACCGAAAATCGAGAAGGGATTTGCCACCATACCTGCGATAGACCCAATGATCCCAAGAACGGCACCTACTATAGTCCATATACCGACAAATCCGGCCCAATAGCTTAGGCCGCTCAAAGTTTGATAAGTGATACCTTCAATGCCGGATGCCCCATCCGTTCTCTCCAACATGATGCAACACCTCCTCTTTTTGTCCCACTCCAAGTTTATCAGAGAAGAAAGGAAATCCATTCAATTAGGGGAAACCCATTCAATTAAACGGCTATATGGCTTCTGTTATGGACTGACAAGCGCCTTCACTAGATGTATCTAGAATGATATAATTAAAACAATCTATATCGGAATTAAACCTAAGGAGGTCTGTAGATAATGGAATATCGCAAGGTTGGAAAGAGCGGTCTTCTCATAAGTGAACTAAGTCTTGGTTCATGGCTCACGTTTGGTGCTCAACTGGACATTGATAATGCGAGAGAAGCAATGAGAGAAGCATACAGGTCGGGAGTCAATTTCTTCGATACTGCAGAAGCATATGCGAGTGGGATGGCTGAATCGATGATGGGTGAAATTTTGAAGGAGTTCAAACGCGAAGAAGTCGTTGTATCAACAAAAATCTTTTGGGGAGGAAGCAAACCGAATCAGAAAGGTCTTTCGAGAAAGCATCTGCTTGAGGGTACCTGGAATTCACTAAAGCGGCTACAGCTTGATTATGTTGACTTGCTATATGCCCACAGACCCGATCCCGAAACTCCGATGGAAGAAATTGTTCTTGCAATGGACTACATCGTCAGAAATGGAATGGCTTTCTATTGGGGGACATCGGAATGGAGTGCCAAGGATCTGGAAGAGGCTCATAAGGTTGCAGACAAGTTGAATGCGGTTCATCCTGTAGTCGAACAACCTCAATACAACATGTTTGTAAGAGAGAGAGTTGAGTCTGAATACTTGCCTTTATACGAAAATTACGGTCTTGGTCTCACCGTTTGGAGCCCTCTGGCAAGCGGACTTCTTACAGGAAAATACAACAATGGGATTCCCGAGGACAGCAGGTTGGCGAAATTCCCCGGTCTGAAAAAGCATCTTGAAGAGAACAAACTCTTCTCGGATGAGAATCTTAATAAAGTTGCAAGGTTGGCAGATGTTGCCAAGAAACTTGACACCGGGCTCGCTCAACTGGCACTTGCCTGGATCCTCTTGAACAAAAATGTCAGTTCGATAATTCTAGGAGTCAGTAAGGTGGAACAGCTGAGGGAGAACTTAAAGGCTCTCGATCTAAAAGATAAGCTGACAGAAGATGTGATAAAAGAGATAGATTCAATTATTAAGTAACTTCAGAGAGAGCCGGTTCATTTGGGGATTATGAAGAGAGGAGTTGTCGGTTTTGAAAAAAGCATTGTTGTTTCTAACGTTTCTGTTGATAATCGCTCTTGGAAGTTCATGTCTCTATATAGTTTCAGTGCCCATCCCAATAGTTGAAGGAACGATAGAACCAGTTGTTCTTAAACTTGAAGGAAGCCCAGTGGCTGTTTCAAGCTTTGATTTTGGAACTGAGAAAGTTCCTTCGCTAGATGAAATCATAATTGAAGCAAAGAAAAGGACACAGCTGAATCTACCGGACAATTTCGTAGTTACGGATCTTGAAGTTAAGGCGAGAGTTGTCTGGACTCTAGAAGATCCAGAACCAGATGACTTAATCAGTATCGACTTCTATGTATTCAGAGAAAGGCAGACAGCGGAAGACTTCCTTAATTTCTTCAAAAATCCCGATTCCATAATGGAGCACAGACTCTTCAATGATGTGGTTCGACCGGGAGAAAATATCTTTGAGATCGATTCGAAGGATTCCGGCTCACTGGAAATGATCCTCGAAATAATCAACGAAGGATCTTCTGAAAACATAGATTGGCTAGCTCTTTACGACTATGAAGCATCTTCAGATTCTTCAGTGACGATCTATCTGAGCGGAACTGTCTGGGTCAAAAGAGTAGTAGAGTGAGAGTTTTCGTCAAATACTGAAGGTCCCCTAAGAGGGGACCTTAGTTATTTCTATCGTGAACTAGAGAATCTTCTCACTGATAGACTTTGCCTGAAGGAATAGCAGGAGGTAATCTCTCCCACCTGCTTTGGAATCAGTGCCTGACATGTTGAAACCCCCGAACGGCTGAACTCCAACAAGCGCCCCGGTGCACTTCCTGTTGAAATAAAGGTTTCCAACATGGATTTCCGCTTTTGCTCTCTCTATCCTATCTCTTTCTCTGCTGTACAGTGCGCCCGTAAGTCCATATTCGGTTGCGTTGGCTATTGCAATAGCATTATCGAAATCATGCGCCTTTATTATTGCCGTAACGGGTCCGAATATCTCTTCCTGAGCGATTTTTGCTTCTGGTGACACATCGGCAAACACTGTGGGTTCTATGAAGTATCCCTTTCTTTGAATATGATTGCCGCCCGTTACCAATCTGGACTCTTTCTTCCCTATATCAATGTAATTCATTATTTTTTTCATGGCGGCCTCGTTGATAACAGGCCCCATGTAGTTGTCCGGATCGGTGGGATCTCCGACGGTCAGAGCCTCGGTCTTCTCCTTTATAAGTCGAACTGTTTCGTCATATACATCCTCCACGACGATTATTCTCGATCCGGCCGAGCATTTCTGCCCCTGGAAGCCAAACGCACTCGAAACTGCTCCTGAAGAGGCGGCTTCGATGTCTGCCGTTTCATCGACTACTACGCAGTCCTTCCCACCCATTTCCAATACTACCCTCTTTATCCATTTCTGACCCTCTTGATGTTTTGCAGCTAGCTCATTTATTCTCAGTCCCACCTCTTTCGATCCTGTGAACGAGATAAATCTGGTCAATGGATGTTCAACGAGATAGTCGCCAATTTCGCTTCCAGAACCAGGTACAAAGTTTACTACTCCATCAGGGAGGCCAGCTTCTTCCAGAATCTGGACGAATTTTGCTGCAATGACTGGAGAGTCAGATGCGGGTTTGAGCAGCACACAGTTTCCAGATATTGCTGCCGCGCTGGTCATCCCGGCCATGATTGCGCTGGGGAAATTCCAGGGTGGTATTACTACACCCACGCCTAGCGGGATATATTTAAGTTCGTTTGCTTCGCCAGGTATCTGAACAACCGGTTGAGGTCCTGAGTACCTGAGAGCTTCGCGACAGTAGAACTCAAGAAAATCTATTGCTTCGGCAAGATCTGCGTCGGCTTCAATCCAGCTCTTTCCTTCTTCAAGAATCATTGTAGCATCGAGTTCGAATCGTCTATCTCTCATTATCTGTGCTGCTTTCAGAAAAGGCTTGATTCTCTCATGTGCCGGCAGTAGGCTCCAGCTTCTAAAGGCGCCATAAGCGCTCTCCATAGCACTGTTTATTAATTCCTTATTGGCCTTTGAGACTCTACCGATTACTTCATCAGGATCGGCAGGATTCGCTGAAATGATTCGCTTTTCTGTAGGGCAGCGTCTACCGCCAATCAATAGATCGTAGTCTTTCTCTTGAGATCTAACCGTTGCGATTGCTTCTTTCATCTTAGATCTCACGTGATTGTTAGTGGGATCAATGTAGACTTCATTTTTGAACGGTGGAATAATTAAGAAATCCGTTTCATCAAACATCCTATCGACCTCCTATACTACATTTTTCTCTCTAGTAAAGCCCTGCTCGAATCGATTCAGAGTCAGATTTGAGATGTCAACGGTTTTTGGCTCACCGTATACTATCCACTCGGCAACTGCCTCTCCAACAGCAGGAGCCAGCATGAATCCGTGGCCTGAGAACCCAACCGCACAGTAGAAGTTCTCAATCTCGCGCGACCTGTCGATGATGGGCAGGGCGTCGGGAGACATATTATAAAGTCCGGCCCAGTGTCGCAGGATTCTTACATCACTGAGAAATGGGAAGAATTCCTGCATTTTCCCAGTAAGCTCTCTCAAGAACCTCCATGTTGGAGTGATATCATGTCCGGGGAGTTCTGCTTTGTCACCCTGCCCCATTATGAAGTTTCCCGATTCCGTTTGCCTTATGTAGAAGTTTTTCTCGAAACTTATGACAAGCGGATCCATGAAATGCTCTAGAGGTTCCGTAACGAATATCTGGTGTTTGTAGGATTCAGTTGGCAAATCAATGCCTGCCATCCTTCCCACTTCGTGGGAATAACCGCCGGCTGCGTTTACTACTACTTCCGCTTCAATCTCGCCCCTGTCGGTAAGAACACCGGTTATCCTTCCGTTTTCTATAAGAATTCTTTCTGCAGAAGTATGGGTCAGAATATCTACCCCCATCCTCTGAGCGGCCCGAGCGTACGCAAACGTCGTCAAGTGCGGATTTGCGTGACCATCACTCGGACAGTAAGCTGCAGCCTTAACATTAGTCAAGTTTATGAAGGGAAATATCCTTGACGTTTCATCTCTTGAGAGGAGCACAACGTCAAGTCCTTCTTCCTGCTGCATTGAAGTGTTTTTATTGAAGGACAAGACTTCTTCGTCTGTGTAGGCTAGAAGAAGATATCCACCCTGGTTGTACTCAATTTCGAACCCCACTTCACTTTCGAATCTCTTGAAATGTTCGACGCTTCTAATGGCAAGTCGCACATTCATTCTTTCTGACCACTGTTGCCTTATGCCTCCTCCGCATCGACCGGTTGAGCCGGATGAGAGATAATCCTTTTCAAGCACAGCGACGTTGCGAATCCCACTCTTCGCTAGAAAGAAGGCGATTGCCGTTCCGATTACACCCCCGCCTATTATCACAACTCTGTATCTATTCTTCACAGTCATCATCCCCGCTTTCAGCTACCGCTCTGAAGCTTACCGGAATTGCTGGCGGTCTGAAAACCCCGGGAGAAAGTCTCTCAATAGGTATGCCTGTTTCCTTAGACAGAATCATCAAGGTGTTCAGCCTGCAGGTTCTTCCGCCGCAGGGTCCCATGCTTATTCTCAAGTATCTTCTAAGTTCTTCAAAATCTGTATAACCCTCTTTAATGGCTCTTCTAACTTGATCGACAGATACTTCTTCACATCGACAGACTACGGCTTCTGCATCTTCTGAGGTCACAAGAATGCTTCGCACATCCGAAGCGACTCCGGAAGAAACATTAATATATACAAGGTTTGTGTTGTTCGGCGATCTAGTTACTCTTTCTACACGAGCAGAGCATATAAAATCTCCGTTCCTTCCTCTAGCGGTTACATACTGTCCCTTCGAAGGAATCGGTAGAAACTCGTAAGGAATTCCTATAGAACAAGTTCCGTCTTCATTCTCCTTAAACATGAAGATCGCCAGTCCCGGACAGCTGGTTGCGCAGATACCGCATCCAGAGCATTTCAAGTAGTCTATAACCGGAATATTGTTGACATTTTTTCCGACAGTTATTGCTCCGAATGGACAGCTTGTTTCACAGGGATTGCAGGGGATCGCTTCCAAGCATTCAATTATGGGACGCAACTTTCCTGCATATTTATCGAAATCGCTCGCCTGTCTCTTGGCGAAGGATGACTCTTTGACTCTGATTCCAAGTCTTCCGAGTCCATCTCTTGTCCTTGAAGACTTGGGACCGCTCCTGAAAGTCGTTAGGGTATCCTTCAAACTTCTGAGGAGCTCCTCATCGCAATTTCCGGTCAAATCCTTTATTATTGAGAGTCCTGCAATTTTACCTTCCATCATTGCCGTTGTGGCTTCTTCGATCCCGGAAACATCGCCCGCGACATAGACGTCGGGTACCGACGTTCTCATGTCCTCATCTCTGGAAGGAACATACCCTCCCAGCTCTTGGATATATTCTATTTTGCAACCTGCCTGTGCCGCCAGTTCAATCGATGGGGAGAGCCCTACTGCAACGCATATGGTGTCTACGGCAAATTCCCGTTCCGTTCCTGCGATTGGTCTCCATCTCTCATCGAGATCGGAAACCACTGCTCCCCTGACAGATTCTTCTCCGATCGCTTTCAAGATTGTCTGGCGCAGTTCTATGGGAATTCCCAAACGTTTTACTTTGTCGGCGTGAACCTGATAACCACCTACTTCACTTGAGGCTTCGATTATCGCTCTTACTTCTACTCCCGCTTGCATTAACTGATAAGCAACTATCAGGCCGATATTGCCCGATCCGATCATCAGAACGCTTTTACCAGGAATGATGCCATACTGATTCATAAGAGTTTGGACGGCGCCGGCTCCGTAGACACCTGGAAGATCGTTGTTTTCAAACTGAAGAAACTTCTCCGAGGCGCCCGTTGCCAGAACTATCTTTTTGGGTCTGAAAACTGTTGTAGAATCCTTCCTCATATTCAGTACCGGTACTCCGTCTGAATAGACAGCCATCACTGAACTCTCGCTCAACAGTTGAGCGTTCTTAAAAGCAGTAAGCTCTTCAATCAGTTTTTGAGCAATCTCCATACCCCTCACCGATGCGAAGAAGCTCTCATTGCCGAAAAATTTGTGAGTCTGTTTGACCAGCTGACCACCCGAAGAAACACCCTCGTCTACTACCACTACCGACAAACCGCTCTTAGAGGTCTCTATTGCAGTGGACAGCCCGGCAGGTCCGCCTCCTACTACTAGTACATCGAGATCATTCACTAATCTCACCTCTGCCATGCTGTCTTCTAACAATCATTCCAGCTCTCACCGGAGTTATGCAAGTACGCACGTTAGGTTTTCCGTCTACTTCCATCAAGCATGAGGAACACTTACCGATCGCGCAAAACAATCCTTGTGGACGTCTTCCCTTCGCGCTGTAACGTAAGACCTTAATGCCGTTGGCATGAAGGGCGGCAGCAATCGTCTCGCCCGAATATGCAGAAAGCTCTCTTCCTTCAAAAAAGAAAGTGATTAACTCTCCTCGCTCGAAAGAAAGAAGCGGATGCTCCTTTATCCTTTCCAAGGTATCGCCTCCATATAATATCTATTACAAGTATAATTCCTTTTCTTTCTCTGAAGAAAACCAGCATAATAACGCATACTCTTGAACAGGCAACGTATCCTGCTATAATTATGGATATACGCAGTTGTCGGAATCGAGGCCGGTTAATCGGCAACTCAGTCGTCAATTTCGATGGCCTCGACATCGGTTAATTTGTTAAATGGAGGTTTCTATGAATTCCAGGCCTTTGATTCTCGGACACAGGGGAATGGGAACAGGTGTGGGGGAAAATTCCCTTCTTTCAATAGTAAGAGCAGTTCAAGTTGGCGCTGACGGAGTCGAACTGGATGTACAGCTCACTGGAGACGGAGTGCTTGTCGTAAACCACGACTCTAGTTTGAAAAGGACTCTGGGCGTAGATGTAGAGTTGAGAGACACGAGCTTCAAGAGGCTCAAGAAGATGCATCTAGTTAATCCCGAAGGAATTACGACTCTCGAAAAAGTCTATCTTGAGCTTCCTGAAACGGCTTTTGTCAATGTGGAGATCAAGGACCCCAAAGCGGCCGATCTTGTTGTTCCTCTTGTGAAGAGCTTTAACGCGATTGATAGGACACTCTTCTCATCTTTCTACCATGCATGTCTGAGAAAAGTGAAAGAAAAAGAAATTCGAGCAAAGATAGGTATTCTTGTTGGAGAAGATGCAAGAGGAAAGGATCCTGTAAAGTATTTCGAAGAGCTTCTCAAATACGAGCCTTTCTCTCTTAACCTACCCGTCCAGTTGTTTGATGAGATCGGTTTCGAGCTGGGAATGCGTTTCATCAGATTTATTAGAAGCAGAGGAGTGAAGATCGCGCTGTGGACTCTAGATGATCCCGGACTACTTATGAAGATCAGGGGTGAAGTTGACATAATAATTACCGACAATCTTCAAGGTATAATTGCTGCACTTGGAGGAAAAAGCGAAAGAAGGTGACGGCGTTGCTGTATCTCGAGAAATTCGCTTCGGCTATTCTGACACCACCGGGACTTTTCATTCTCATTCTTCTAGTAATCGCAGCGATTCTAATAAAGAAGGGTGAAGAGAGAAGGACAAAAATCACGGGGATTGTAATGATTATCCTGTGCTTCTTCGCTTATCTTCTCTCTACAGGATTTGGAACACATCTGTATCTTCAGCCGCTGGAAAATTCATACTCCGTGCCCCGCACAGTGAGTGGACAGGCAATAGTGGTCTTGAGCGGCGGCATAATTATCTCTCCGGAAGGTCAAGTGCTGGATAATCATACCATTGCCCGGCTGTCAAAGGCTCATGAGATTCATCTTCAGACGAAACTTCCGATCATCGTGACGGGATCTTTCATGCCGGGGAGATCAACTTCAACAGTTGCCGAGCTGATGAGAGACTGGCTTCTCGATCACGGAGTTGCATCTGCCAGGGTCATTGTTGAACCTCGAGCTCAGACAACCTGGGAAAATGCGCGCTATGCTTCAGATATCTGCAGTCAATTCAACTGGTCAAACGTGGTTCTAGTTACTTCTGCCGTCCACATGAAAAGGGCAGTCAGTTCGTTCGAGAAGTTCGGTCTGAGAGTAACACCATTCCCGACTGATTACATGTATGACCACACTAAACTGAGCTATGTCGATTTTCTGCCAAACCAGGGTGCCTTAAATGCTAACTTAGCCGCCCTCCATGAGTATTTCGGACAATTGAGATATCTGTTCAAGAGTCCGTAAGGTGTTAGATCATGTGTGATACGTTTGTGGTTCTAGGGAAATCGTCTGCCGATGGCATAACTCTCTTCGGAAAGAACAGCGATCGTGAGCCAAATGAACCACAGTCTGTCTATTTCTTCCCACGTTCTTCAAACAACAGCGATGAGCTATTCACGACTAATCAAAGAGTTGATCAGGCGAGTGAGACCAATGCCATACTCATTTCAAAACCTTCATGGATGTGGGGTGGAGAGATGGGTGTCAGTGAAAAGGGAGTCGTCATAGGTAATGAGGCGGTATTCACCAAAGAGAGCGTCAGAAGAGACGGGCTGCTTGGAATGGACATGTTGAGAATTGCTCTCGAGAGATCAGAAAACGCCGAACATGCTGTCAAAATTATTGTTGAGCTTATTGATAAGTACGGCCAGGGTGGGAATGGGGGTTTCGCCAAGTACTTCTATTACCACAATTCCTTTTTGATAGCAGATAGAGAGAACGCCTGGATTGTCGAGACCTCTGATCGATACTGGGTTGCAAAGAGAGTTGATGGGTACGCCGCAATTTCGAACTGTCTTTCTATCGGAGAGGAAATCGATGAGAGCCACCCTCAAGTTGTTAGTAATGCCGAGAATCGAAAGTGGCACAAGAGGGGTAAAGAATTCAATTTCGCCCAATCATATGAAAGAAAGCTGATAGCTAAGTTCTCTGGCGCAGAGGCGAGATCAAAGAGAGTAAAGAGCCTAATAGAAGAGAGAAAAATGGACATAGAGAGCAGTTTCGAAGTTCTTAGAGATCATGGAGGAGGCAGGTTGCTCGGCTCAATGAGAAACATATGCATGCATGCGGGTCCAGGCGTTGTCAGCTCTCAGACTACAGCTTCTATGGTAGTTGCTCTGGGAGATAGAATTGAAGTATGGGTTACAAACAGCAGTCTTCCTTGTCTTTCAATCTTCAAACCGGTGTGGTTTGACAGCTTCAAGTCAAGCCTTCCCTTCGAAGAAGAAGGAATCAATTACTGGGGAAACTGGGAGATATTCAATAGACTGGCATTGTTAAGAAATTCGAAGGCGAAAGAGCTGTGGAAGGAATACTGTCTGCCTCTGGAGTTGGACTTGTTGTTCAACCGGGAGAAGATGTCAGAAGAAGTGCTTACGAGTCAGGCCTTCGAAAAGAGCTGGAATATTGCAAGGAAGATGACTTCTCTACTTAGAGAGGAGAAAGAAGAGGTTGGCTTCTTTGATAGGAACTACTGGAATAGGCAGAACAAGAAACTTCAACAGTTGAAGGCGAGGAATTTCAAGAAAGAGCTTCCTACCTAAAGAAGGGGTTTTCTCTCAAGATATCTTGGGCAGTTGCTTCCGGTCCGTGGCCCGGGAGGACCCGCAAATTGGGAAGTTCATAGAAAAGTCGCCTGAGTTGCTGAATGCTTCTCTCCATTTCGATTTTATTCCCACCGGGAAGATCGGTTCTTCCAATAGAATTAGAGAAGACTGTATCTCCAGAAAACAGATGCTTTTCGTCATAAAGGAAGCAGCAAGAGCCCTCTGTGTGCCCGGGTGTATGAAAGTACTTCCACAGACCATCAAGAATCTCGGTTGTCCTTATCTTAGCCTCTTCAATCAGTAGAGCCTCTTTTCCGAAGATGTTGAGAAGGCTTTTCTCGGGATCGATTAACATATTTCTATCCAGCTCATGGATAACGATCTCATCAGAGATTATTTTATCAAGATCAAAGATGTGATCTGCGTGTCCGTGAGTTAGCAGAACACGCACTTGCTTGTTTCCTACTAAAGGGAAAAATTCAGAAGAAACTCCCCACCCCGGATCGATAATGGTCACCCTATCCTTTTCCTCCACAACGTAGCAATTCTCATCCATAGTCCTAGACAAAAACCTCTTAACTGTTATCACCTACAACACCTCTCTCGGTTATCACTTACAGTCCAATTCAATCGAGTACAGAAGTAGCGAAAGGGGAAATCGTCCTGAAGGCAAGCCTTCTCAGACAGAAAAGTTCTAGTTCAATTATTTGCATCTCTTAAGACTCCTCAAGATGGCCTAATCATGCATTATCCCGATTTTACCAGAAAGCCGTTCGCGTGATAGAATACTGAGGGGAAGAGGAGTTAGATTTGAAGAATTCTAGAGTTTGCGGTCTGGCCTTAAGGTTTAACTATGATGATCCCGAGAGTTTTAGGTCTGAGCTGAGGGCTATTCTTGATGAAGAGGATCTTTCGAGAGAAGATATCGGAATACTGGTAGCTCTCGACTTTGCATACTCTCAGACATTCGACGAGACGGGTGTATTTGACTTCTCCGATGTGCAAAGCGAACTTCTGGCAGAAGGAATATACTCTCTGGCATATTTTTTTGCCAGGAATTCAGAGGACAAGATTGCTTACCTTGTTTCCAAGCTTGCGGTGGATCTGATTGCGAAGGAATGTGCAAAGGAACAGGAAATCAACCTCAAAATACTACATATGATGACTTCATTCGAAATGGGCTTCGGAGACGAAACACTCTCGCTTTTCGACGAGCTTGTGAAGCTAGAGAAGTATGTGCCGACCCAGAAGCGCTTTGAATACTACAATGATCTTGGCCTGGTCTCGACTCAGCTCCAGACAGGCGATAATCCGTGGAAATTCTATGAGAGAGCAAAAGAAGTGGCCGAATCACCGGTGAGAGCCCTCATGGTTCAGTTGAATATGATCGATTTTCTCTATTCGAAAAACAGATTCGCTGAAGCAATGGAGCTTCTTGATCAGCTCGAAGGATGCAATGTGGTTTCAATAAACGGATACAAGCTCATGATAAACTTGAAGATTCTTCTTCAGATGAATGACCTCGACAGAGCGGCAGCTATTGTCGAACAACTTGAATCGCTTATTAATTCTCATATCGAATGGACAGACATTGCAGTATCATACATTTTTCTTGGGCACTTCTACGTGAAGAGTGGAGACGTTTCCAGAGCGGAGAGTTTTTTAAATCAACTCAAGTCTCTTCCTGATGAGTCTTTAACCAGTTACATCAAGGGAGAAACGCTGATTCTTGAAGCGTCAATAATGCAGGTTAAAGGAGAGCACTTTAGAGCTCTAGAAAACTCAGTTGGTGCATTCGAGTCACTCACTCTCTACAGTACAACATCACCTCATCTAAAAGACTTTGTGAACAACCTTTTCGAGAGCATTTCTTCAGTTTTCAGCCAGCTTATCAGAGAATTGAGGCTTAAGGACGACTATACGGCTCTCCATACGCTTCGCGTTCTGAAGATTTGCTATGAGTTCGGAAAGGAGCTTAATCTAGAGAAGATAGATCTTTTCAATCTTTCAATCGGCGCAATGTTGCATGACTATGGGAAGGTTGATATTCCTTTCAATATGCTGAATAAACCGTCGTCTTTGACCGAGGAAGAGTTTACGGAAATAATGAGACACCCAGTTTATGGCGAACGTTATTTGAGAGATTTGAATTTTCCGAAGGCAGTGAGGGATATTGTTAGGCACCATCACGAGAGAATAGATGGAAACGGTTATCCAGATGGCCTGAAGGGAGACGAAATCCACATGCTTGTTCAAATAGTTGCCGCGGCAGACGTCTTCGATGCACTGACAACGGACAGGCCCTACAGAAAAGCAATAACGAAAGCAAGAGCACTGAAGTACTTAGAAGAAAAAGGCGACCAATTGATCTCAAAAGGTCTCCTCACTAAATTCATAGAATTTTCCCAGCGCAAAGAAATCAATGTTCAAGAAGAAGAAATAACTATATTATGGCGTTCAATAATCTCCGAGCTCTTCAAATGAATCGGAACAGCGTCGACTCGAATGAAATCAATAACCTTCGGGAATCTTCCAAAGTCCCGGTCCACCGTCAACTGTTACCATCATCAACAAGTCCAATAAGCAGAATAGCAATAATTTTCTTCATGATCGAAAACCTCCCATAATCCCAATAATGTGCTTCAGAATCTATCAATAACCCTCGGGAATCTTCCAGAGTCCCGGTCCGCCGTCAACTGTTATCTCATCCTCGGGGATCTTCCACAGGCCTGGCCCTGCAATGGCAACGCTACCAAAAGCTATCAAACCAATGAGAATAATCGCTGCTATCTTTTTCATTCAATTCACCTCCATAATCTGCTTGTCCACGTTATCAATTCCTTAGTTATCATCTTTCAGTGATCTTCTTCTTCAGGTATCTTCCACATATACAGCACCTCCTGGTCAAGTGTTTGAGTTACATTACCTTCTTCAATCAACCCAAATTTACTGATTATATCTATTGAATGTTCACAGTTCAAGAAAATATTGTTGGTCACCTGCACGAAAATGATCGAAACTCTTTCGAAACGAATTAAGACGGTAAGTCAATTTTAGATCATAGACGTTCAGATTCCAAAACCATGCAGGGGCTAGTAAATCATCGATAATCGTCCGTGAACTCTGCTAATAATCAATAATCGCCCAAGATGGGATACAAAAAACCGATATGAGCTATAATCAAACGATAGAAGATATAATATGTTTAATACACAAGACTTTATATTATGCGAACCAGAGTTTGAATTTGGAGAAATTAGTAATGGAGACAAATAAATCAGGTTACTTATTCTAATGAATAGTTCACATATTGCATTCGAAAGATTGCGTTGCTTCTGCAACGCAAGGCTGCTAATCAACGCATTTAGATTATAAATTCAGATTCTAGAAAGGAAGCAGAACGGTCCAGATCACGCCTACAAGACCCGTTCCTAAGACAATCCAAATGACAGACAGTCTGAATTTGCTAAGGATTACGAAGGCGAATATTCCAAGAATTAACGTGAAAATACTGTTGATAGACTCAATCCCTATTCTGAATGTGGCCGAAAGAATAAGAGCTACTATACCTAAACGGAGAGCGTTGAAGACCTCAGAAGTGTCAATCCATCTTGACAGAAGTTTGAGGAGTTTTAGAATTAAGAAAATCCAGAATACGCTTGGAAGAACAACTCCAACAGTAGAACAGACCGATCCGGGCACACCGGCGATCCGATATCCTATGAAAGTTGCAGAATTGATAGCAATTGGACCTGGAGTCATTTGTGAGATGGAGATCAACGTAAGGAACTCTTCGAGATTCATCCAGTTGTTTATGTTGACAATCTGATCTTGAATTAAGCTGAGAGCGCCGTATCCCCCCCCAAAAGCAAGAAGGCCGATTTTGAAAAATGACCAGAAAAGCTCTATGAGAATCATCTCGCCAGCCGCCTGTCGATAATATAGATTAGTATGGAGCAAAGTAGCAAAACCCATATTGAAGAAATGTTGAAGAAAACAATTGCCACTGTTCCAGCGGCTATCACTATCAAGATAAGATACCTTTTCAGACTCTTCTTGAGTAACTGAAAGGAAAGATTTGCCAGGATTACCGTTACACCAACTCTTGCACCAGCAAAGAAACCTTTGAAAACTGGCAAATCGGCGAAATCTGTGAAGAATGTTGCAATGACAAGTATTATGAAGAACGGTGTCAACGAAGCTCCTAGAACTGCAAAGAAAGCTCCCCATAGTCCAGCTAATCTGCTGCCCAGAATCATTGCCGTGTTGATTGCAATCACTCCGGGTACGGTCTGAGCGGTCACAATTACGTCGAGAAATTCATCTTCCTTCATTATTTTGTATTTGTCGACAATGAATTCCTTTATTACGGGAATCATTGCGTAGCCACCACCAATTGTGAATGAACTAACTTTGACAAATATCCAGAATAGCCGGAACGGGCTCATCGACTTCACTGTTCGTCGTATTCTTCACGTAGAGACGAACTTCCTCCTCTCAGATTTAATGGCTTTTTCAGAACAGTTCATTAACCGGGAAGATCGACGTGTTCTATGTCCTCCTCCCTTCTGCTCATATATTGTACAACTCCTTCTCTTTTTCTGCAGTCAAACATCTAGTAATTGAAATGGTGTATGTGTTGCATGATAAACTTGACTGAAGGGGGTGAACCTATGGAAAACAGAATCAGATGGGGCGCCAAAGCGATCTCTTCCGACGGCAATGATCTCGGAAAAGTCATCCGGGTGGTTATACATCCCAAGAGCAACGAGGTTACTCATGTTGTAATAGAAAAGGGGATTTTCAACAGAGTGGCAAAACTGGTGCCGATAACTACTGTGTTCTTTGCAGCTCCCGATGAAGTAAGACTGAAGATTGAGTCGAAAGATGTTGAGACTTTGCAGGATTACGAAGAGACATTCTTCGTCACTGGTGAAGAAATAGAGAATTTGGAGAGCGGAGTGACTCCGGTGTACTGGCTGAGGCCGGTTGGCGACTATGCTGAGCTCTACCCGCTTCCACCACTGAATACGTCAATAAATGTTCCAAAAGACAGCAAGTCACTTGAACCAGGGTGTGATATAGTTACTGCTGAGGAAAAGACGGTGGGCAGGGTAAGGAGTTTCATTCTTAACGATGAAGGTAAGATAACTCATTTGATAGGCGAGTGTGGTGGCTTTGGCTCAAAGTCGAAGAAACTAATACCAATAGATTGGGTTGAAGAGATTGATGAGTGTAAGGTTAGGGTATCCGCATCTTCGGTGATGGTGGAGAAACTACCGGAAATGGACTGATGAAAAAAGTGACAGTGTTCTACTTTGTCTCTACTGCAATCCTATTCATGCTGAATTTTGCTAAGGGCTCTTACTCTCAGGCTGTGTTTTTCTTTATGCCTATAATAATCGTTGCTGACTACTTAATAATCATGGGAGTTCCAGGGAAGAGCCGTTCAAAAGAGATCTCGGGATTCCTAGAGAATGTTCAAAGCATACTTACTCTCAGGAGTACATTCGAAGAAAGCACAAAGGGAAAGATGATTGATTCTGAGAATCTGAAGAACCTCGAAGAAGTGGTGTCTTCTCTTGAAGAAAGACTAAGGAAGCCCTCCGAGTTGCAGAGAAAACTCTATCTATTCTCGGCTTACGCAGCACCGCTATTTCCTCTCGCAGTTATGCTTTCATCCGTGCTTATTCAGAGGAGAACGGAGATTGTTGCCGGTTTATTCTCTTACGCTGCATCTGTAATAATTGTCGTCTTATCAAGAAGGGCCTTTTCAACTCTTGAAAAGACGATTGAGAAGCTCAATGGTGAGATAAAGAAAGCTGTGGACGATATCACTTTGTAGTATCTGTTTCGCCCACAGGAAGGAGATTCGAAATGGCATTTGTTGAAGTCAGAGACCTAAGCAAGACTTACAGGTCAGGTGAAATATCGGTTGAAGCACTGAAGGGGGTCTCTTTCGATATCTATAAGGGCGAAATACTGTCGATTTTGGGTCCTTCCGGTTGCGGAAAGAGTACGCTCTTGAATTGCCTTTCAGGAATAGATACACCCACAGAAGGCAAAGTCATCATTAAGGGAGTGGATCTCCATTCATTAAAGGATGATGAAAAGACACGCTTCAGGGCGATGCACATGGGATTCGTTTTCCAATTCTACAACTTGATACCCGTCTTGAAGGCAGTTGAGAACGTTGAACTTGCTATGCTCACTATGGGAAGCAATGAGAAGAAGGCGAGAGAGGCCGCAATGGACATCCTTGCAAAAGTCAACCTAAGGGAGCGCGAACATTATCTTCCTTCAAGACTTAGCGGCGGCGAAAGACAAAGAGTCTCTATCGCAAGAGCGCTTGTTCATAAGCCGGCAATAGTGTGGGCAGACGAACCTACCGGAGCGCTTGATACAAAGACCAGCAGTGATTTGATGAACTTGATTACTGAGCTTAATGCTACATTTAACCAGACATTTGTGATCGTTACTCATGATGAAAGAGTCTCCAATTACTCAAACAGAGTTCTCCATATGGACAGTGGTCGCATTCTCAAGATTGAAGAGAATAAAGAACTGAAGGTGCAATAGTGTTAATACAGATCGTGAGCATCCTTTCAGGGATCGCTGTGATTGCGACGGTAGTTTCAATGATAGCGAATCCGATAATCTTCAAGATCGGTTACAGGAATATCTACAGAAGAAAATCCGACACTCTTCTGGTGATCATGGGATCTCTTATCGGAACGGCTTTAATTATGGGTTCAATGGCTATGAACGATTCTTTCCAGAAGTTTCTTTATGCTCAAATTGAAAGAAGCCACGGTGAGATAGATGAAATGGTCTACATTCCTTCCGACAATCAGAACGTTGTCAAAGAATTCATCCCCAATTTCAAGATCGAGGCTCTTGTTGATTCACTGTCCGAGAATGAACAGGTTGACGGTGTGCTTCCGATTCTCACCAGAACCGTATCTGTCGGGCTTCCAGGTGAGGCAAGAAGTCAAACCGGGCAGAGTCTTCAGGTGAGTATCATTGGTGTAGAGCCCGGAAAACTCTCAGGTTGGCCTGATGTTGCCGAGGTTGAGTTTGCAGTGCCCGGCAAGACAGAGGGCGTTCTCGAGGTGATTATCAACAAGGAGTTGTCAGATTCTCTGGGAGTATCTGTGGGAGATACGCTCGAAATCCTTGCCGATCCCGGCCAGAGGCTACTCTTCTGGATACCTCTTCCCGAAGTGAGAGTCGCGGGAATTGTCGAAGGTAATGGTGTTCTTCACTACCAGATTGAAAACCAGGGGCCAAATGCATTCACTATGCTGATGGACATTGAATCTGCCAGAGAGGTCCTGAAGATCGGTGTTGACGACTATTTCAATGCTCTTCTTGTCTCAAACCGCGGCGACTTCCTGAAAGGGGAGAAACTCACCGATGAAGTTGTTACAAGCATAAGAGAGATAGCCGGTGAGGAATATGTGGTAAGAGAGGTCAAAAGAGACTCCATTAGTATGGTTGACCAGGGCAATATCGGTTTGTTGTTCCTTATGTTGAGCGTATTTGCTATTTTTGCCGGGGCGTTGCTTCTGACAAATATATACTTGATGCTTGCTCAGGAGCGAAGAACTGAACTCGGTACCCTCAGGGCGATAGGTTATTCAAGAAGGAAGGTTTCGAAAACGATTCTGTACGAAGGCTTTTTCTACTCAATTTTCTCATCTGCGATCGGAGTCTTAGGCGGTTTGGCAATCGCAAGGTTTATCCTGGGGAGTTTTGTGAACCTCTTCGAGGACGTTGCTTCACTTATTCCCTTTGAAGGAGCAAACATGGCTTTCAGTTCAATGCAGAGTTCGTTTGTCTTCTTCGTACGCACAGATTCTATCGCTTATGGTTTTCTTTTGGGACTGATAATTCCGATGGTTATTATTGTCTACACGGGCAGAAAGATATCCCGAACGAACATTGTTACCGCCGTTCGGAACATCCCTGAAGAGCTGGACGACCGCAAGAGGCTTCTCCTGAATATTCTTGCTGCTGTGGGCGTTTTATTTTCGACTATCATGGCTTACAGCAGCTACACACTGGGAAATGCCGCCGGGTTCTTCACCGGCGTGGTGCTTGCGGGTCTCCTAATTCCAGTTGCAATTCCGGTGAAAAACAAGAGGTTGATAGAGTCGTTGTTCTCGATTGGTGTGATTGTATTCACAATGCTCAGCAATTCCTTTTCTTTAATTGCTTCCAATACCGGTTCGTCGATTTACCTCACGGTGGCGAAAGGCGCCGCAATTCTTTTTGCCGGACTTTTCCTGATTGTGTATAATCTTAAGACCTTTGAATTCCTATTGAATAAGCTCTTCCAGAGAGCAAAAGCGGCGGCTCCCGTATTCAAGATATCTGTTGCTTTTTCTGCCAGAAACCGAATGAGAACGGGGCTTACAATTGCTATGTTTGCCGTAGTGATTTTTGTTATCACTCTGATTTCGATAATTCCCTACTCTATGGAGCAAATGCTTGTCAAGAGTCGAGATGCTGTCTTTTCCGGTTTCGATGTTGGGGCCTTCTCCTTCACCGGGAATGGAAGCATTTCCTTCAGTGAGTTGCAGTCCCAGCCAGAAGTAAGAGAGATTTCTACTGTCGCCGGAATGAATGTAGCAGTAAGAAGGGATGATCGGTACGGTCTTGAGCAGATCTATTCGGTCGATGATAGTTTTGTTGACTACAACAGGTTGCTCGAAATTGATTATGATGAAAAACTAGGTATATCAAGTCCGAATGATCTCTGGAAGTACCTCAGAGACAATCCTGGCACGGTTGTTGTATCGAACAGCGTCCTGCCCGACGTCAAACCCGGGGATGTTCTGGAACTCAGAGGAGTCATCGCTCAAGAAGATAGCGGACATGGCGTAAGCGGTTTATTGAGGAGAAATGTCGCCTCTGAGATGATTGATTCTAAATCCGTATATCTCAAAGTGATTGCTACGATCCCGGAGAACACTATCTCCTTCTTGAACGGTCTGCTTATATATAGAGGAAACGTTCCTACCGAGTTATCCGGGAATGTTGCTGAGAGGCAGTACCTTTTCAACCTTGCAGGCGCCACCGAAGGTGAAAAGAAAGGAAACTTCGATGCCCTACAGGACAAGATCGCATCTGGCAATCTCTTCCTGCTCTATGTTGATGACATAATTAACCTTACTTCGACCATGCTGCAGGGTACGATTAGTATTCTTAGATCCTTCCTGTACTTCGGGATGCTTGTGGGGATTGTTGGAATCGCGATCATTATGTTCAAGGCGCTTCACGAAAGGAAGCGAATTATTGGTATGCTTAAGGCAATAGGCTTCACCAAGAAGATGGTATTCTCTTCGTTCCTTCTCGAAACGTCTTTCATTGCGATTATTGGTATTGTTCTTGGTATAGTAACAGGAACACTTACGAGTTTAGAGATTTACGCTTCTCCTTTGATGGAGGGTATGAAGCTCTATATCCCTTGGGATCAGCTAATTGCTATGACGCTGATCTTTTATATAGCTTCACTTGTTTCAACGATTATTCCCAGTTATTCGGCCTCGAAAATCGTGCCTGCAGAAGCTTTGAGGTACTTCGAATAGGAAGTGGTTAGATGAGCAGAATACTGGTGGTGGACGATGACCTGTCGGTAAGGGTTCTACTGAAATCGATACTCGCAAGAGACGAACATGAAGTGGTAGAAAGTGCAGATGGCAAATCGGCGTTTTCCTCACTATCAAAGGGGAAGCCAGATATGATCTTGCTGGATCTCATGTTGCCTGACTACAACGGACTGGATATTCTCAACGAGCTGAAGCAAGATCGAGAACTTGAATCTATTCCCGTTATTGTCCTTACGGGATCTGCCGACCGGGAAAGCAAACTTACCGCGCTTGGTTCTGGTGCAGTTGATTTCATCTCTAAGCCCTTTCTTCCTGAAGAGGTTATTCTCAGAGTGAATACCCAACTGAAGCTTCATGATCTTATAAAGTCATTGAGAATTGCGGTGGACAATCTTGAAAGCGATGTTCTGGCAGCGGGAAAGATACAGAACGCGTTAGTGCCCCAGAGTAATCCACAGGGCTTGGCCGTTGAGTGGATCTATGAACCTTCTTATAGAGTTGGTGGGGACATATTCGATGTTTTCAAATTGAGTGACAATCGTTTCTTTGTATATCTCGCAGATATGTCGGGTCACGGAGTGAATGCCGCAATGCTTTCTGTAATGGTCCACAGGTTCATTGAGGATTTCAGAATTGGTATGGGGGATAGGGATTTCGACCTTGGCGTTTTCATGAAGGAGCTCGACAAGAGCTTTGTATTCGAGAGATTCAACCTTTTCTTCACAATCGTTTCGTTAATCGTGGATCTTGAGGAAGGCATTGTCCTTCTTTCAAATGCAGGACACCCATCGCCATTAATTCAAAGAAATGGGTCTGTCGAATTACTTGACAGACAGAGAGAAGGTCTGGTCGGTATAAATATGATTCGGGGAGACGTTGCAAAGATCCCTTTTCTTAGCGGAGATCGGCTGTTGCTGTACACTGACGGACTGATAGAAGTAATGAATGAAGGCGGTGAAATGTTCGGTGAGGATAGACTGATAGATCTGGTGAAAAGCTGTTCTAAAATCGATATCAAAAGAACCTCTGGGCGTTTGAAAGATTCATATGAGAGTTTTAAAGGTGATGCGCTTGCCGAAGACGATATTACGGCGCTGCTAATAGAATTCTAGTTTCGCCCCCTTACAAGTGGAAATATATAAAACGAGGAGTTGAGTGAAGGATGTTTGAGTTCAGGTTGGCGAAAGATGAGATCGGCGTGATTTCTCTCGAGAAGAGGGCGAGAATTACGGGAGAAACGTCTTCAAACTTTAGAAAGTGGCAGGATACAGTAGATTTGAAGAGCTGTTCGAGAGTAATTCTTGATGGGACTAATATCGAATTTATTGATTCGATGGGCATTGCCGCTCTCATAAGTATTTATAAGACTATTGCGGCGGAGGGTAATGATCTGGTTCTGGTGAATCTCTCTGAGGAGATTAAGAAACTGCTTAACACACTGAGGCTTGACAGGCTGTTTATCGTTAAGGACTGCAGCGTTGAAGAAGCTGTCAAGAATTCGTGCTGAATAATGGGTGAGAAGAACTACAGCTTCATGATCGAGCCCAATTTAGGCAAGATAGATGCTTTTTCTGCGAAGGTATCCGATATAGTCAGAAAAAACATGGGCAACGAAAACGGTTTCAGAGCCGGGCTCATAGTTATCGAGGCTTGTTCTAACATAGTGAAGCATGGAGAACTTGACGAAGAAGACCGCATATCTGTCGATCTCACTATTGGAGAAGACAGAGTGACTATCACTATCGAAGATACTTCCAAAGAGTTCAATCCCCTAGAGGTCGATGAGCCAGACCTCGAGGATATCGAGCTCCTTCAAAAAGGCGGAATGGGAGTTTACCTCATTAGAAGGTTTTCGAGAGGGATAGAATACTCTTACGAAGACGGCAAGAATATACTGAGAATAACAATTTGAAGGGCAGATTTACGTTAACTATTTGACTTGATTAGCCTTGATATGCTATAAGTAAGTGATCACAAACCAGCAGGTGCTGAAATGAAGAATAGACTTCTTTAATCGACAAAACTGAATACTTCCTCAAAAAAGCATCGAAAGACTTCGATTCTATTTGACCTTTCAATTTGAATGATTTCTAGCTTTAAGCCTTACTGGAGGTGATCACTTTGCTTCGAATATACAATCTTTCAATTTCCTTTGGAAGTGTAGACGTTCTTAAGAAAATCAGTTTCGATCTCGCTGCAGGAGAGGTTTTGGCTGTCACCGGGGCAAACGGTGCCGGCAAGTCGACTCTCCTAAAATCAATTATAGGTGAAATCACTCCCTCGGATGGGAAAATAACTATAGAGCAAGGTATCAAACCGCTTCTTGTGAACCAGGAGACGTCAGACTTTCATGGGACAGTGAAGGAGTATCTTCTCGGGGCGAGAGAAGAGCTCTTCGATATCTACGAGAAATTGGGTGGGTCTGTAAATGATCCTATGGCTTATGCGGAACTCATAAATGAATTTCATAATGTTGGGGGATTCGAGTTCGAAACGAAGATTTCTTCATCTCTAAATGAGTTTGGTATCGATGTTGACAACCTGGATTTCCCGTACATGAATCTTTCCCATGGGCAGAAGAGAATTCTCTCACTGATTAGGGGAGTTCTCTCCGGTTCGAATCTTTTCTTGCTTGACGAGCCGACAAACCATCTCGATATAGAAATGACCTTGAGACTTGAAGAGATCATTACCTCACTAAGCGAGAGAGGTGTTGGAGTTATTGTAGTGAGCCATGACAGGAGATTCATCGACAAAGTCGCTCACAAGACGATCTGTCTGAAAAGGGGAGAGGCAGTAGGAGTTCGAGGAGGTTATTCTGAGATGCTGGCGCATCTTGAAAGAGATTTCCTCTCAAGACAGAAGACAAGTGAAGAAATAAGTAAGAAGATACGCCAACTGGAACTCGATGCGACCAGGAGAAAGAGCTGGTCCAATTCAAGAGAGGCTTCAAAGAGATTTGCAAGCGATAAAGGCCATGAAGGACATATGGCGGCCAAACTAGCCAAACGGGCGTTAGCCGTACAGAAAAGGACTGAAAGACTGATCGGTGAACTGGAGTGCGAAAAACCGTTTGTTGAGAAGCCAGTTAATGTCAGGATTCCCAAATATGGAGTTCCGAAAAGAAAAATGGTCATGGTGGAGAGCCTGTCGTTCTCTTACGGAGAAAATGAAGTCATAAGGGAGGCCTCTGTTAACATAGACACTTCCGATAGAGTCGGTCTCATTGGGCCGAATGGTTCGGGGAAAACAACTCTGATTAAATGCCTTGTAGGAATTCTGGAACTATCGAGTGGCAAAATCTACAGAAATGAGAGTGTAAACTGGATGTACATTCCACAGAATGTCGCAGAACTCTTCGAAAGAAAAACTCCCTATGAAGAAATTGCCGACCTTGAACTGGAAGAGCCCGCAGTAAGAAGTCACCTGGCCAATATCGGTCTCAAGAGAGAGAGGGCTTTCTCGGAGATTAAAACGATGAGCTATGGAGAGTTGATGAGGCTTGCCTTACTAAAATCTCTTCTTTCAAAGGTTGAGTTCATCTTCATGGACGAGCCAACCAATCATTTGGATATTGAATCTCTCGAAGTACTTGACAAACTTCTAAACGACTTCTCGGGAGGGTTTTTCTTCATTAGTCACGACAGGCAGTTCATTGCAGAACATGGCGAAAAAATTGTCACCATTGAAGAAGGTATGCTGAAGAGCTTCGAGTATTCGGAGGAAATTGATATCGATTCCTTTACCCGCACAAAAGAGATTCTTGCGGACTCCTACGATGAGTCGATCTTCAGGAGAAGCTCAAAAAATCTCCTTCATAAGTCTGAGGAAGAAGATTGAGAGCTCGGCACCGGTGGAGTTTTTCCAGCGGCTGAACAACCCAGAGAATTGCAAGAAATACCTCATCCACATCGGGAGTTTTTTTATTAGCCTATTTGATGTATAATCTTCGTAACTCAATCCAGGAGAAGGAGCGAACCCACATGCTAGAAGTTATTCAGGCCTATAGAAGAGCTATTTTGGGCGGATTTTCGAGTTCCGTGGGTGAATGCTATCTCGTCGAGCCTGGGTTGCTCTGAAATCTTAGCTGTGAATCAAGAGGCCGTGACGAGCGTCACGGCCTCTTTCTTTTGGGAGAAAATGTTATGAATAATACGGTTGAGCGAATGAAAAGCAACATAAAGAAGAATTATTTATTCTCTTTCCTTATGAACATGAGACTGTCGAGCGGTCTATGGATGATCTACATGGCCTTCAAGGGAATGAGTTTGACGCAGATCGGTTTCCTTGAAGGAATATTCCACGTGACCTCTTTGATGATGGAGGTCCCTACCGGGTCTGTAGCAGACTTGTTCGGTAGAAAGCTCAGCAGAACTATTGGTAGATGTCTCTCTCTTGCGAGTATTCTGGTGTTGATCGGTGCGACCAGCTTCTTTCATTTCACCATTTTCATGGTACTAGCTGCTCTTTCGTATAACCTGGAATCGGGTTCTGGAGAGGCTCTTGTATATGATTCTCTCAAATATCTGAAAACTGAAGAGAATTTCATATCGGTTCTTGGGAGGCAGGAGGCCATATTTCAAGTGTCTTCAGTTGCGGCGCTTCTACTAGGCGGGTTCCTGGGAACGTACAATTATCACTATGCATTTTGGGTTTCCGCCGGGATCATCGCATTTTCGGCGGTCTATTCTCTTTCGTTCACAGAACCACCAATCCTCGAGTCTGTGGGCCGTAACTCAAAAACCTTCCGGGGCTTCCTGAAGCAAATTGCTGATAGCTTCTCAATAATCGCTAGAGATAGAAAGGTTGCATTTCTTATCTTTTTTGTTCAGACAATACTTGCATTCAGTGCCTGCATATTCTTTTACATTCAGAACTACTGGAAAGGACTTGGCCGTACCGAGTTCCAGATTGGCATATACCTCGCGGCCGGTTCGTTTCTAGCCGGATTAGTGGCCATGAAGGTTCAGAGGCTATCTCATCTGCTGAAGGAGAAGAAAGTCCTAATCATACTGCCTCTAATCTCCGTCGCATCCATGTGGGGTGTGGCTCTTTGTTCAAACAAGTTACCCTTCTTCATGGTTGTAACCATGATTGAAGCTATGTTGTTTGTAGCGGGTAACGACTACATAAACAAGCTGATTCCATCCAAGAGCAGGGCAACGATAATATCCTTTGCAAGCATGATGTACAGCTTAGTAATGATAGTTTTCTTCCCCATCTTCGGAAGAATTGCTGACACAGTCTCGTTTGGAGTTGCTTTTATCTCATTGGCTGTTATGGCAAGCTGTCTTTATGTGCTTAGTATGTATCTACTCAAGAAGATCGGATGAAAGAGTTGATTCGTGCTCTTTGAAGCGATGCCGGTCAAAAAACCGCCTCGGGTTCCAGTTTCAGGAGAGTGGAATGCTTAGTAAAGGTGACAGCTTACAAAGTGATCTTTCGTTACCTCGGTCATTTGCGGCTTCACACTCGAACAAATCGCCATTCTTCTGAAACATCTGGGGTGAAAGAAGCATCCAGTTGGGGGATTCAAGGGACTGGGAGCATCACCTTCAAGTATTATTCTTTCAAGCTTGTGACCGGTTTCACCGGGAATTGCCGAAAGGAGGGACTGAGTATATGGGTGAAGCGGTGATCTATATAGCTCTTCAGATTCGGAGAGCTCAACGATTTCGCCAAGATACATGACGGCTATTCTGTCGCAGAAGTAATGAACAACGTTCAAATCATGGGAAATGAAGAGATAGGTCAGAGAAAGCCTCTCCTGAAGGTCGTTCATAAGGTTAAGAATTTGTGCCTGAATAGAGACATCGAGGGAAGAAATCGGTTCATCGGCTATTACGACTTCAGGATTCAGAATTAATGCGTTCATTATTCCTACGCGTTGTTTTTGACCTCCAGAAAGCTCGTGAGGAAATCTCCCCAACAGATCCTTGTCCAGTCCGACAAGGTTCATACTCTCCAAAATCAATTCTTTTATCTCTTTCTTCTGCATTCCCATTGCTCTCAAAGGTTCTCTCAGTATCCATTCGACTGTTCCTTTTGGATTCAAGGAACCGGAAGTGTCTTGAAAGATTAGCTGAACCTTCTTTCTGAATTCCCGTTTCTGATCTCTATTCAGCGAAGTGACATCATTGCCTTTGAAGAGGATCCTCCCCTCCGTCGGTTTTAAAAGCCCCACGATTGTATAGGCGGCCGTTGATTTTCCACAACCTGACTCACCAACAAGTCCGAAAGATTCTCCTTTAGAAATGCTTAAGGAAACTCCGTTAAGTGCCTTGATCGATCCCGGCTTCTTCAGCAATCGGGTTCTTCTCAGCCTGTAATGTTTTCTAAGGTTGTGAATCTCCAGAATACCTTTCTTCATCAAATGTCTCCAGCAAGGAAGCATCTCGCTTCGTGATCATTGGTCATCTTTTTGAATTCGGGGAACTCTTTCTTGCATCTTTCGACAGCGTAGCCACATCTTGGCTCAAATGGGCAACCGGGAATTGATTCCGCTATTGACGGCACTCGGCCGCGAATGTCGAAAAGCTCTTTGCCTTTTGAGTCTCTCTTAGGTATGGCTTTCATAAGTCCCATTGTGTAAGGATGGGCCGGATCAGTGAAAAGCTTACTGACAGGTGCCTTCTCAACGATGTGCCCGGCATACATAACGTAGACCATCGAGCAGATCTCCCGAATTACTCCGAGATTGTGCGAAATGAAAATTATCGAGGAGTATCTCTCGCGATTTATCTCTCTTAACAATTCCAGTATCTGTGCCTGTATTGTTACGTCTAGAGAAGTAGTGGGCTCATCTGCAATTATTAGTTTTGGATTGCAGACTATGGCTATAGCTATAGCTATTCTCTGCCTCATACCGCCCGACAGTTCGTGAGGGTACTTGCCGTATGTTCTTTCTGGATCTGGAAGACCGACACCTTTCATGATCTCAAGAACCCTTGAGAATCGCTCCTCCTTGTCTAGAGAAGTGTGCATCTTAAGGTTTTCGTCAATCTGCCACCCGACCTTAAGTAGAGGATTGAGTGATGAAAGTGTCTCCTGAAAGATCATCGAGATATCCTTTCCACGTATTTGCCTGGTTTTCTCCTCATTAAGAGAAAGCAGATCGGTTCCTGAGAAGAAGAGACTTCCTTTCAGGCGCGAATTCCCTGGAAGCAACCTCATTATGGAAAGAGCTGTCACGGTCTTTCCGCATCCAGATTCTCCAACGATCCCTACTATCTCCTTCTCCAGCACCTCCAGAGATATGCCCTTCACCGCGTAGAGCATTCCTTCTGCAGAATCGAAGGCGATTTTGAGATCTTTGATTTCTAACAGAGGCTCTTTTTCAACTCGCATATGCCCTCACCTATTCTCTCTTCTCTCTCATGTCCCGAATCCCATCTCCGAGAAAATTGAAGCCCAGCACAAGAAGCGTGATAAAGATTCCAGGTGCTATCGCGTACCAGGGGCTGACGGTTATGAAGACCTGAGACTCACTCAGCATTCTTCCCCAGCTGGGATTGGGCGGCTGAATTCCAAGTCCAAGATAGCTGAGCGCCGCTTCGGCCAGAACCGCATTTGAAAAACCCATAGATGCTGCGACTACAATTGGGGAAAGCACATTAGGCAAAATGTGTCTGAACATGATACGCAGGTTTGAGACTCCTTTTACCTTTGCACTCCTTACGTAATCCAGCTCTTTATGCTGGATAAAGCCACTTCTTGTGATCCTGGCAAATGAAGGAATTGACATAATACCTATTGCGACTATCGTGTTTCTTAGACCCACCCCAAAGACTGAAACGAACATCAGTGCAAGGAGAATGCTGGGGAAGGCCATCATCGCATCGATGAATCTCATGATTATCTCATCGACCATTCCACCGAAATAACCTGACACGGCACCGATCGTTACTCCAAAGAGAGTTCCGATAGAAACTGCAACCAATCCCACAAAAAAGGCCGTCTGAGAAGCTTTCATGATCCTGCTAAGCACATCTCTTCCGAAATTGTCTGTACCCAAAAGGTGGCGGCCTGACGGAGGTGAAAAACGCTCTTCCCTGTTGATTTCCGTTACTGAAAATGGCGTGTAAAACAAACTCACAATCATCATTGAGAACAGAAGAGATATCAATACAATTCCAATTTTGAGATTTATGCTCCTCCTGTCCATATTATCCTCGTGCACCCAATCTGATTCGAGGGTCGATTACGGTATAAACAATGTCTATCAGGAAGTTGATGATCACAATTATAAACGCAATGTACAGCACCATCCCCTGGACGAGAGGCAGGTCTCGGGTTGAGATCGCATTTATCAACAGTCTTCCAAGACCGGGGAGCGTGAAAACCTGTTCGATCACAATGGAACCTCCAAGAATGTTTGCCGCTATCATACCGAGGACTGTAATGATCGGAATGAGGGAGTTCTTCAGTACATGCTTGTACAACACAGAGTTCATGTTCAAACCCTTCGATAGGGCCAGCTGTACGTAGTCGCTCTTCATCTGATCCATTACGGAGTTTCTCGTATACCTTATGATCGAAGCAATTGACGGAAGGGCAATTGCGATGGCGGGGAGCAGCAGAGACTTGAAAGCTCCTACGGCATCCTCGCTCCAAGGGACGTACCCTCCAGGTGAAACCCAGCGGAGGACAATTCCAAATATGTACATCAAGATTATCCCGCTCCAGAAAGAAGGGATGGCCATTCCGATCTGTGAGATCATAGAGATCAAAATGCCGGGAAGTCTGTGACCATATTTTGCACTGACTATTCCTAGAGGAATTCCGATTAGAGTAATGAACATCATGGCCATAACCGCCAGCGAAAGAGTTACCGGTATCCTGTCAAAAATCAGATCAGATACTGGGACTGAGTATCTCATAGAAGTACCAAGGTCGCCAGTCAGAAGACCCCTAATCCACCTTGAAAGCCTCTCTTCGAGAGGATCGTCCAGTCCCAATTCGGCTGAAAGAGCTTCGAATTGCGATTCTTCAGCGTCTACGCCAAGTCTCGACAGTGCAGGATTTCCGGGGATCACCTCGAAGGCCACAAAAGCTATGAGCGAAACCAGAAGCACTGTAAAAACCATGGCAAAGAGTTTCTTCACATATACATACACAGATGGCGCTCCTCGCTAACGGTAATAAAGAGTTGACATATCCTGTACGTACAGTGGATAAACCTTGTACCCAAATAGATCGGGAGCAAGTGCCACAATGAAGTTGGGATCCATTATGTAAACCGCCGCAGCATCTTCTGTGAGGATTCTCTGTGCCTGCTTGAATAGAGAGGCCTTCTCTTCAATGTCAGTTCTCTCAATGGCCATTTTGACCACTCGATCGTATTCGCTGTTGAAGTAGTTGTAGAAGTTCCTCGGATAATCGGAAATGTACCGCCTCAAAATATCGTACGCGCTTAGTTTCCCAGTAAGACCAATTATTGTCAATTCGTACTCTCTTGACGTATAGACCTTGTCCAGCCATACACTCCATTCTACCAGCTCTATTTCGGCTTCTATGCCAACTCTTTTAAGCTGTTCGACAATTATCTGAGCCGTATCTATATGGAACTGGTAGTTCGAAGGTACCGTAATCTTTGTCTTGAAGCCGTCAAGATACCCTGCCTCAGAAAGAAGTTGCCTTGACCTTACCAAACTGGTTTCATAATAATCCTCGAGACCCTCCAGATAATATCTGCTCATTATTGGAGACATGTTTGAGCCGAGCTTTGTTCCGTACCCGCCAGCTACGATTTCTATTATTTCGTCCTTGTCCACAGCGTGATTAATCGCCCTCCTGACTCTAATGTCGTCAAAAGGGCTGACCGCATGGTTCATTGCCATCAACTGGACCATGTTTTGTTCTGCAGTTATTAAGTTGAACCGATTACCCAGAACCATTGCCTGAATTGCGTCGAGTCTTGGAAGTATCTGAACTTCACCTGCCATGAAACTCATGATAGCAGCCTGGTTGTCGGGAATTATCCTGAATTCGACTTCATCCACTATTGGCAGTTTGGGGTTCCAGTATTCGTCAAATTTCTCTATTACAAGCCTTTGGCCCGGCTGATACTTGACAAATTTGAACGGTCCCGTTCCGATCGGGTTGAGTTCATGGTTGTCATTATTTGCGGGAATGATCGCAATGATGAACTTCTCGAGAAAGTCGGTGTTCAGGGTATTGAGTTCCACCTTTATTGTCTTTTCGTCTACCGCTTCGATCTTTGAGACGAATTTTTCGAAGTCTGATGAAAGGCCCCTTTCCTGATTGTTTCCTTTCAGCCTTTTCAGAGAGTACAGAACATCGTCGACAGTAACCTCAGATCCGTTATGGAATTTAACGCCGCTTCTTAACGTAAAAGTATAGGTCAGGCCATCATCCGATATATGGTAATCCTCGGCCACGGCCGGAACAACACTTCCATTCGAGTCGGGTTTGAGGAGACCCTCAAATACGTTGAACATCATTTCGTAAGTCCCCGAAGCAGCCGCTCTATGTGGATCAAGAAAATCGGGATCTTGCATCACTGCGACCACGATTTTTTGAGATAGCAAACTGGTCACTGTAATGAAAAAAAGCGTGATTATCACGAGAATCTTTCTCATTTCATTCCTCCCTAAACAAATCTTTTCGGTAATCTCTCCGATTCAGCCGTCAGATGTACTTCGATAATTGCGTCCTCTACAAGTGTTATTCTAATCTTTATGGTAGCAGAGACCTAACGCTGCTTTCAAAGTGAGACATTTGAAATAGATTTGCCAAACGTTGTATCTCAACTATAGTCTATCGCAGATGATTTCATTCTGCTCATCAAAACGATGGTAGATATGAACTCACGACTGTGCAGAAAGGCTCTTTTTTTGAGTTGCCGGGTAAGTGAAGGCCCTTTCAGAGATTCGATTGACTTCATTCAAAGCCGGTGACAGTGACAGATCAATTCGATTGGAATACTGTAGATAACAATTTTGGCTGGTGAATTCAGAACGAAGAGCGGTTCGCACGGTTAATCCAGAATCCATCTCATTACTGCAAAAGTGAGTTATCATTGATTATGGGCTCCACAAACTCTCTCAACTGGAGGTGCCTTTTGTTCAGAAGACTGGCTACTGTCGTATTGTTCGTCATCTCTCTTTCCTTTCTTCTATTTTCCAATCCTATCGATGAAGTTATGAATAAGAGTATTGCGTTTGAAGGCTTCTGGGGAGCCGTCCTTGTATCAAGAGGAGATGCGATATTGCACGCGGCAGGATACGGAATGGCTAACATTGAAAGGAATATCCCCAACACTCCTGAAAAGAAGTTCAGAATCGCGTCGATTACCAAGCAGTTTACCGCAGCTGCAGTTCTTAAACTACTGGAAGAGGGGACAATATCTCTTTCAGATTCTGTTGCGAAATTCATTCCCGAATTTCCTAACGGAGAGAGAATCCTTATCCATCAGATGCTTAATCACTCTTCGGGGATTCCAACGATGATAAATACCGAACAACTTCTCGAAGAAGTGGAGAAATTCGGTGAGGGAAGGAGCCTTCAGGAGGCAGAAATAGCTTACATATCATCACTGCCTCTAAGATTTGAGCCTGGAAATAGCTTTCTATACAGCAACAGCGCCTATTTCCTTCTTAGTGTCATCGTAGAAAGGGCAAGTGGGAAGCGCTATGATGAATATCTGAGAACGAACTTCTTCGAACCACTGGGAATGAATGATACCGGTTACGATTACAATGAGTACGATAGCGGATGGGGTCTTCCTTACTACTCTGATTCATATGTTATAGATCTCTCTAGCGTAAGACCTGCTGACTGGGTCGATAGAAGGCTTCCTGGCGGAGCCGGGGGGTTGTACTCCACTGTGTATGATCTGTATTTGTGGGACAGAGCGCTTTCCTCCGGGAAAGTGCTTACGGAAGGCTCTTTAAGACTAATGCAGAGTCCAACGAATGAACTCTTTGAGGCAGGCTATGGAGTCTTTGTCGGTAACGAGTTTATAGATGGCGAGTACAGAAGAGTTGTGTATCACGACGGAGACACGAAGGGTACCTCGACTAGAATAAATCGGTACGTCGACGACGACATTTTCGTGGTGGTACTGAGCAACATCGAGGGAAAGGATTTCACCGCGCTCGCCCACGAACTGGCGAAAGCCGTAATAGTGAACGGAATGGGAACGAATTGATTCGGTGGGTCGAGAGTTTTTTGCGGGAAGGTATGAATGGAAAGAATCGCTCTCATTCATTTGAAGAGCGGTTCTCCGTCTTACTGTAAGATTCAATTTGCTAATGGTTTAATCTTCAATCGGTTTTGTACAGAGCTTCTACAGTCTTTTCTATGTCGAAGTAGAAATTACGCAGAAAAACCTGAACGTTTCCTTGATAAAAGTAAAAGCCTTTTGCTTAAGTTTTCTGCTCCACATTTGTAGTAAATACGCAATTTGGCTCTCAAACTCGTGGTATCATAGTTCAATTCCTTTCCCGGAGGTGTACGATGATCCCAGAGAAGGTGCTGGCCATACTTAAGGCCAACGACCTGGAGTTCTACGAGTTCCCCGAAGGGACGACACCCACGGCCACGACGGCTGCTCAGATGTTGAAAGTGAAAGTCGGTCAAATAGCGAAGTCGATCCTCTTCACTTGCAAAAGTGGAAGAGCTTATCTAGTGATCTGCCCAGGTGATAGAAAGGTTTCACCCTCGAAGCTCAAGAGGATAGCCGGTGAGAAACCTCGCCTGGCTGATGAGATTGAAACGCTTAGAGTTACGGGTTTCTCGCCAGGTGGCGTTTGCCCCTATGGACTTTCAGGAGTCAAGATCATTGTCGATCAGTCTCTTCAACAGTATGACACTGTTTTTCCCGCTGCGGGGACGTCCGGTTCCGCTGTCGAGACTAATTTCGAAGAGCTTGTAAGGATCACTGGTGCCGAGGCAGCCGATGTCAGCAATCCTATGTCTCAATCGTAGAACACTACCAGTGGCAGCCCGCTGATCGGATTCTCCATGATTTTTGATTTGAGGCCGTAAACCTGCCTAATGATTTCCGGAGTAACGACATCCCAGACCTCGCCTGAAGCAATTACTCCTCCATTATTGATGAATAGAAGCCTGTCCGAAATCTCTACAGCCTGATTTATGTCGTGAAAGATCGCTACTGCACTCAGTCCTTTTGCGCGGACGAGATCGGTCGCGATCTTTCCGACTCTTCTTGCGTGCCCCGGGTCTAGATGAGTTGTGAATTCGTCCATAAGAAGTATCTTCCCTTCCTGGGCAAGAGCCTTTGCAATTATTACACGCTGTTTCTCGCCTCCGCTGAGGGTACTGAAGGAACGATCCTTGAATTCATACACTTCCGTAAGCCTCATCGAGTCGTCAATTACCATGTAATCCTCATTTGTTAAGTTTCCCAGTCTCCTCAAATGTGGATTTCTTCCAAAGGAAACAATGGTCTCGACTTTCAGATCGAATGATGGTTCGAAGCTTTGTGGTATGTAAGATACAATTCTTGCCAGTTTTCTCACCGAAAGGCTATGAAGGTCTTCTCCCATGATTTTCACAAGTCCGTTCCAGTCCTTTCTAATTCCACAGATAACGCCCATCAGAGTAGATTTCCCGCTCCCGTTTGGTCCCAGTATTCCAAGCACTTCTCCGTGCCTCAGTTCCAGATCGATTCCACTCAGAACCTCTTCCTTTCCATAACTGAAATGCAGATCTCTGACCTGTATTGGATCAACCATCATTGGCCACTTCCCTGCTCCTTAGAAGATATATAAATACCGGAGCGCCTACCAGGGCAGTCACTGCACCGATTGGGAGTTCCGTCGGTTGGAAGAGCGTTCTCGCAATGGTATCGCAGACCACCAGAAAAACCCCGCCGAACATCGCAGTTGCGGGTAGGTTCAACTTGCTGTCCGTGCCAAATGCAAGCCTGACCATGTGGGGTATAACAAGACCCACAAACCCTATCAAACCGGCCGTTGAGACTGCAATTGCCGAGACGATTGATACGGTGAAGAATACCAGGAACTTTATGCGCTCCGGGTGAACTCCGACAGTCATGGCGTGCTCTTCTCCGGCCGCCATTATTATCATTTTTCGGCGAATTGTCGTGAACAAAGTGTACTGGAGAACAATAATCGGAAGCAGTTTCAAAAAATCATCCCATGTGACACCCGATAGAGAACCGAGAGACCAGAAATGCAAGGTGATAACATTTCGCCAGGCAAATACGACAAGAAAAGTTACCGCCGCGTTGAAAAGAAAGGAGACTATTACTCCGGAGAGAACTAGTGTTGTTATGGGTATTCTCCCACCCCTGCGGGAGATAGCATAGGT
This sequence comes from Mesotoga sp. BH458_6_3_2_1, assembly GCF_003664995.1. Lineage (NCBI taxonomy): Bacteria > Thermotogati > Thermotogota > Thermotogae > Kosmotogales > Kosmotogaceae > Mesotoga > Mesotoga sp. BH458_6_3_2_1. The sequence continues at coordinate 170,684 of NZ_JFHL01000018.1, forward strand.
TAGGAAGGAAGAAAACAAGGCAAAGACGAAAGCAAGGAGGTCCATGTTCAACGATATTCTGCCAACATCTCTCAAAAACAATGACAAAACAGCTCCAAAGGAGGCTCCTGCCGATATGCCGATAATATATGGGTCCGCCAGGGGATTCTTCAGAGTCAGTTGAAGTCCATTCCCACCTACGGCCAACCCTGAGCCGATCAGGAAAGCTACCAATAATCTCGGTAGTCTGAGATTCATGTAGATATTGGAAGCTGGTCCCGAAGAATCTCCAAAAAATACGCCGAAAATCTCAGTCAACGAATAATTGACTGTTCCGAAACTCGAGAGCCACAGCATCCCAAGTACGGATGCTGTGGAAAAAAAAGCGAAAAGTGCAATACGTTTCAATAGAAGAGCTCCTTCAATGTCTTCACGAGATCCACAAAACTGGGATTCGCATAAGCGGTTAGGCCGTCATAGAGCGGGTAAACACGATCATTCTTCACAGCCGGAAGATCTGCAAAGGGTTTGTAAGAAGTTATCATTTTTACCGCCTCTTCCTGCCCACCGTCGTAATAATACGGTACAAGAATTACGTCCGGCTGGGAGTTCAAAACGAATTCAGGACTGACGGGAAACCATCCGTTATTTCCGCTGTAAGGTGCTCCGACGTTTGCCCCACCGGCATATGCGATCGCCTGGTTAACGAAAGATCCCGTTCCGCAAGTCCAGATATCGCTTACCTCGCCGGCTATCATAACGTACACAACTTTGGGCTTCTCGTTCTGTGGAACATTATAGGAGTCTTTTGCGATTTCAAGAACCTCATCTCTGAAGTTCGACGCCGTTCTCCTTCCTTTATCAGGTATGCCGAACAAATTGCCAACAACCATGAGGTTCCTGTAGATATCCTCGAAAGAGTTTGGATTCATTACGAAGGTTGTGATCCCTATCTTCTCGAGCTTGGCAACTTCCGCCTCTTGAAAGCCACCAGAGATCATTACCAGATCAGGACCAAGAGAGAGTATCTTCTCAAGGTTGAGAGGAACGAGATTGCCTATTTTCTCCACTTCATTCGATAGTGCATACGGGTCCCAGTCAGTCACTCCCACGATCCTGGATGATACACCTAGAATTTCAAGATACCTGGTGATTGCCGGAGAAGCTATGACAACTCTATCGGGGGGATTGTCAATCGTTACGAGTCTTCCAAGATCATCCACGATTTCAAATGCAAGTGACAGAGCAAAGAATAGCACCACAAAACCGACTGCCAAAAACCTCTTCAAAAAACTCACCCCTTTTGCAAGGAATTTCACCATCCTTCTGCCTCGGAAGGATGGTGATATCTGAGCCTCACACAGGTCTCCTGACTTGCGGATCAATCTACTATCTGCGCCTTCCCGGTTGCCCAGTGGCATCTGCAGAGTTCGTACCGCTTACAGTGGCGGGACCGTACCGGATTCGCACCGGTTTCCCTTGATGTGAAGCATTGTTTCTGAGAGCTATCTGGAGAAGTATCTGTCCAGATCCTCCAGCCTTATTACCATGGATATCGGTCTTCCATGGGGGCAAACAACAAGATTCTTCTTCTTCAACTCTTCAAAGAGAACTTCAGCCTGCCCTATGTCAAGTCTGTTTCCAGTCCTTATTGCCGCTTTACATGCTATAGAGGCCAATAGATTATCGAAAACCTTCGCAGGAGTTTCAAGACCTTCCAATCTCATCTCGTCTAGAATTTCCTCGAGTGTATCTATTGCACCCTCCGTTCTAATGACTTGAGGAATGGATACCATTATTATTTTATCATTGACGAAATTGAAAGTGAACCCAAGTTTCATCAACGTTTCCTCTCTTGCGATAACCAGATCCATTTTAGACCTCTCGAGATTCAGCTCAAGAGGCATGAGAAGATTCTGGGGGGAGATCTTCTTGTTTTCTTTGAGAGCTTCGAAAATGATCCGCTCGTGTGCGGCATGCTGATCGATCAACAAGAGACCGTCCTCGGATTCCGCAATCAAATACCGTTCTCCGAAAACGCCAATGAAGTTTGCTTTTGCTCCCTCGCTTTTTTCCTTGTTCGGTGAACTTTCACGCTCTTCAGCAGGAGTAAATGATCTGAAGAGGTGACGATCGAATCTGGACTGCGTGTACGTGTCGCCAGCACTGTTATCGAAGACTTTTTGGTTCCTCCAGAAGTGTTTGAAGCCGTGATCACTCATTACATGATCCTGATAAATTTCTGAGATATCTTTCCGTTCCTCCGAACTTCCGTCGGTGTTCTCCTCGCCATGGACTACGTTGATTGTGAAATGACCGGCACCTTTAATGGCCGACCGTACAGCTCTCTTCACATTATCCAGAACAGATGCAGTAGAGGCAAACTTAACTTCGAGTTTCTGGGGATGGATGTTGACATCGACTTCCTGAGGATCAATATCGATAAAGAGAACTGCAAAAGGAAAATTCCCCTTTTGAAGAGTCTCTCCGTAACCCCTCTCGAGAGCAAAATTTAGCTCGAATTGTCTCACGTATCTGCCGTTTACGAAGATGTTTTCACCCATTCTATTCTTTCTTGTGCGATTTGGGAGCGTAACAAAACCCCGTATCTTTATTTCTGCTGAGCTTTCCGAAACTGGTATCAAGTCTTTCGCAGAAAGCCCTGGATAGATCAGTGCAGCTCTTGCCTCGACCGATTCAAGGCCCCTTGTATCGAAGATTACCTGAGAATCTCGAGAATAAGTGAAATCGATCTTATCGAATGCGAGAATGAATCTCTGAACCATCTCAGTTACCATGCGTCCCTCAATTGAGGCAGATTTCAAGAACTTCCTTCTGGCGGGCGTGTTATAGAGAAGATCGAAAACTTCGACTGCAGTTCCATTCGAACCGCTGAGAGGTTTCTCTCCCGTGATATCCCCTCCGGCAATGTCGATAGCCACCCCAAGTTCCTCTGTATCTGAGGCGGTTGACAGCCTCATGCGGGACACCGAGGCTATCGTTGAAAGGGCCTCTCCCCGGAAGCCGAATGTAAGGAGAGTATCGAGATCATCAATGGAGACAATCTTGCTGGTAGTATGAGGCAAAATTGCAACGCTTGCTTCTTCTCTGGTCATCCCTCTTCCGTTGTCTTTTACCATCATGTATTCTTTTCCGCCCGATTTGATCTCAATTTCTATGGCTGTTGCACCGGCGTCTATACTGTTTTCTACCAGTTCTTTCACTACGGAAAAGCATCCCGTTACGACTTCACCTGCAGCAATCTTCCTAACAACGTCGGACGAAAGTTCACGGATTCTCATTAGTTATATTCACGCTCCTCTTACGGCGAGCTGGCGTCGTCTGTCGAACAAGATAATCGCAGCAGCAGCAGCGACATTCAGCGAATCTACCGCCCTCTCCATAGGAATCGAAATGAGAACGTCGCTTCTCTCTTTCACCAAGCGCCTGACTCCTTTTCCCTCATTTCCGAATATTATGGCCGATTTTTCGGGATATTCGTTTTCGTAATAAGGGATTCCATCCATGTCTGAAGCGAATATCCAGAATCCTCTTTCTTTGAGAGATTTCTCAAATTGCGCCATATTAACTATCTTGATTACTGGAATACTGAAAGCAAGCCCAGCAGAGACCTTTACGACTGCCGGAGTAATTTCAGCAGAGTTGCTCGAAGTGATTGCGATAGCATCGGCCCCGACCGCAACCGATGTCCTGATAATCGCTCCAAGATTATGTGGGTCCTGGATCTGGTCTAGAAGCACAATGGTTGCTGTGCTCTTTTCTTCAAGATTATCGAGCATCTTTTCGGAGTCTACGTATGAGAACTCCTTTAGATCAATCACCACTCCTTGATGCTTCTTCTCTCGACAGAGATTTGCGAGTTTTTCCGGTGACATTTCTTCTATTCGAAACCCCTTGGTTTTCGCTTCATTGGCAAGTTCGATCAACTGAGAATCGACATTCCTCTGATTAGTAAAGATTATCCGTCTGATTCTCAGTAGCGCCGAGTCGATTCCAAGCAGTTCTTTCAGCACATTTCTTCCATGGAGATACATTAAATCACCCTTTCGAGCAGATCTTTTATCCTTCTGAATCTTCCCTCAAGGAATAAATGACCGATGAGAACCTCGAGAGCGGTAGCCATTCTATAGTCCTCGTCGTCCCCATGTTTTTTCGAGCCTCTCGAATTGTAACCTCGCCTAACGATCTTCCTCTCCTCTTCGTCGAGAATTCCTTCGACCTCCTCTAGAGCCTTTTTCTGACCGGGAGCGCTGACATAATCTTTTACAATATTGTGCTGATGGCCAGCCCTTCGATGTGCCTGCGGGAGAGTCTTCAATCTAAAGTAGAGACTGTACACTGCATCTCCCACGAAAGCAAGACTATCTAGGGAAAGCTTGTCGGGGGCAGCCGAGACGGCAAAAAGACTGCCCAAACAGGCCTCATCAAACTCATTATTATAGGTATTCATCGATCCTGTCTATGACGGCTTCCAATTTCGAAAGATCTTTTCCACCCGCCTGAGCGAAGTCCGGCCTGCCGCCGCCGCCCCCTCCCAGGTCGTGGGCTATCTTCTTTGCGATTTCTCCTGCCTTGAACCTGTCAGTAAGTTTCTTCTCGACCTTCACGACGAAAGAAACGGAATCTTCCAGTTCATTGAAGATGATCACTATGCCGCCACCTTCCTTGCTGAGGAGAACATCTGAACCGTTTCTCAAAGCACTGGATGGCGCGTTCTCTACTCTTCTGATAAGCAAATTGACGCCTTTGGCCGTCATTCTCTTATCTTTCATTAGAGTATCGCCTGAAAGTAGCTTCTCTTTTAATCTGACAATCTCCTGTCCGCCCGACCTAAGTTCATCGAGTATGCCCTGAAGCCTCTGAATTATTACATCCTCAGGCACTTCAAGTACTTCTCTGATCGTCCTTTGCCTGTTGAACAGATTGCGGAAGTACTCGAGGGAAGTGGTTCCCGTTATAGCCTCAATTCTCCTGGTTCCCGCCGCTACGGAGGTCTCCGAGAGAATCTTGAAGAGACCGATCTCTCCGGTGTTATTTACATGAGTACCTCCGCACAGTTCTCTACTGAATTCCTCTACAGTGATTACTCGAACCTTGTCGCCGTACTTTTCTTCAAAGAGGGCCATTACGTCTTCGCCCTTGATTTCGTCGAAGCTCTTCTCTGCCTTATCGACTGCTTTTGCTTTGAGAATCTCTTCGTTAACCATGTCCTCCACATCATTTATCTCATCGGTTGACAAAGACTGGAAATGAGAGAAATCGAAGCGCAATCTGTCAGGTAGAACCAGTGAACCAGACTGATGAACGTGGCCACCTATGACTTTTCTGAGAGCTGCGTGTAGCAAGTGAGTTGCGGTGTGATTTCTCATTATTGCTTTTCTTCGGTCTGTATCTACGATTAGCCTGGCTTCGTCACTTACCCGCACAGTTCCTTCTTCGACTGAAATTCTGTGGACTATCATCTCTTGATAAGGGATGAACACACTCTCAACTCTGGCCAGCGCTGATTCGGTCTTAATGAGCCCGGTGTCCGTTACCTGTCCGCCTCTTTCGGGGTAGAAGGGAGTCTTTTCGAGGATAACGTCTCCAGTCTCTCCTTGCTTAAGGGCTTCCACGGCATCCCCGTCCTTCAGAATCGCCACTATGGTCGATCGGTCTTCAAGTCTCGAGTAACCTGTGAATTTTGAGTTGCCGGTAGTTGGAAAGATACTGGAGTAGACTTCAATGTCTCCCATATATTCCCTGTTTCCCAGCGCCTCTCTTGCCCTCTCCCTCTGCAACTTCATTTCTCTTTCATACCCTTCTCTGTCAAGTGTAACGCCTGTATCCGCGACGATCTCTTCGACAAGTTCCAGTGGAAATCCGTAAGTGTCGTGAAGTATGAACAACTCGGAGCCCGACAGTTGCTTCTTATCTACCAGAATTGACTTAAGCCTCTTCTCGCCGTTCAACAGAGTCGAAAGAAATCTTTCCTCCTCTTTCATTATGATTTCCTGCGTAAATGAAAGTCGGTTTTTCAGTTCTGGATAGAAGTTCCCCATCTGCTCTGCGACTGTCTCCACTATTCTGTAAAGAAATGGAGAATCGTAGCCAAGCAAAGAACTGTGCCTTACGGCCCTCCTTAGGACTCTCCTGAGTACGTAGCCCCGTCCCTCATTGGAGGGTAGTACTCCGTCGGAAACCATGAATGCAATTGATCTAGCATGGTCTGCGATAACTTTGATCGAGACGTCAGAGACTTCCTTCTCCTTGTACTTGACACCCAGAAGCTCTTCGATCTTTCTTATTATGGGTATGAACAGGTCAGTATCGAAGTTTGAGTCGACGTTCTGAAGAATCGAGGCAGCTCGTTCAAGCCCGAATCCGGTATCGATATTCTTTCTTTCTAAGTAGGACAGATTTCCTTCCTCATCCTGATTAAACTCGGTAAATACGAGATTCCAGAATTCAAGAAATCTTCCACAGTCACAAGCTGGAGTGCAGTTGTCAGGATCCGGGCAGTTATCTACGTGACCCCTGTCTATGAAAATCTCTGAATCGGGACCACAAGGACCCGAAGGGCCGGCGGGTCCCCACCAATTATCTGCCTTTCCAAGTCTAACAATCTTCTTCTCGGGGACTCCGACTTCATCTCTCCATATTGAGAACGCTTCATCGTCATCTAAGTAAATCGAAACCCATAAGCGCTCATCCGGTAGAGCCAAATGCTCTGTAACGAATTCCCAGGCCCACTTTATTGCTTCTCTCTTGAAATAATCTCCAAATGAGAAGTTTCCCAGCATTTCAAAAAAAGTTTGATGTCTGGGAGTCCTGCCTACATTCTCGATGTCGTTGGTTCTCACACACTTTTGGCAAGTTGTGACTCTCTTATATGTGGATTCGACTTTTCCCCAGAAGATTGGTTTGAAAGGAACCATGCCCGCAACAGTGAACATTAGTTGTGGATCGTTCGGAATAAGTGAAGCGCTCTGTATTCTTTTGTGGTCCTTCGATTCAAAAAACTTGAGATAACTCTCTCTTATCTCAGCTCCGGTCATGTATCTCATTGGTCTGCCTCCTCAAGTCAAAAGAGTAAGGAATATGTAGAACATAGGTGTCACAAAAAGAACACCATCTATACGATCTAGCATACCACCATGGCCGGGAAGTAGATTGCCGGAATCTTTAACGCCGTGATATCTCTTGAATGACGACTCCGCAATATCTCCGATAGTGCCAAATACAGACACTACAATCGCCAGCACCATGAAATGGGGTATCCCAAGATCGGGTCCGTTGTAGAGTCCCACTAACTTACTTATGTAGACGAAAAGAAACATGAAGAGGAGAGTGGTCACATATCCTCCGATTACACCTTCGAGACTTTTCTTGGGGCTGTAACTTGGAGATATTCTGATCCGACCGAAGCGTTTCCCGAAGAAATACGCTCCTGTATCAAAGAGCCATACAGACGTAAGCGACATCAGTGCCATTGAGGCGCCGAATCCAAGATAGATATGATAGAAGAATGCCAGATCGAAACCCACATAAATCAACGAAAAGACGGCATTCGCAATTATCTCTTTTGCGCTCCTAACATCCGCAACGGTCACGACTACTATGGAAGTGAGTGAAATCACACCAACCGCAAATATCAGTTCCGGTCTAGGCGCCGCCGATTCAACGTTTCCAAATCTGTCGAGAAGTATCCCATATACAACAATTATCGCGGGGATAACTCCCGAAAGAGCAATTCGGACGGTTTGATGATCGTTTCCCTTCAAAGCGAACTTCAGATATTCATAGTTCGAAAAGAGAACCACGGCAGAAACCAGACCTATGAAGGAGTAGTAGTTAACGAAACACAGAATCACGAAAGGAGCAACAACAGCAGCTGTAATTATTCTGATATTTGTCTCCGAGGTCTTCTTCATCAGCTCAATGCACCAAACCTTCTCTTCCTTTTAGAGTACTCTTCAACTATCTTCACAAATTCCCATTTTGTGAAATCGGGCCACAACGTCCTGGTGAAGAATAGCTCGCTGTAAACCGACTGCCAGGTCAAGAAGTTGCTGATTCTCTCTTCACCAGAAGTTCTTACTATAAGATCCGGTTCAGGTACATCGGGAAGATATAAGTTCTCACTTATGTCCTCCTCCGATACCCTTCGCTTTCCACTATCCAGAACTCTGTTGACGGAATCGACAATCTCGGCCCTTCCTCCGTAATTCAAAGCAACAATAACATCCAGTTTTCTGCACGAGGAAGTTTTTTTCTCGATTTCTTCAGTGAAGTTCATGAGTTTCAAGGGAAGCTCATTCAGTCTTCCGATGAAACGCATTCTAACACCCTCTTGGAGCATATTGTCAAGCTTGCTACTTATGTAAATGAGCATAAGTTCAAAAAGAAAATCAACCTCTTGTCGTGGGCGCCGCCAGTTTTCTGTAGAGAACGCATAGAGTGTTACGTATCGTATTCCTAGATCGGCACACCAGTGGGAGGCAGAATCTGCAATTTCTGCCCCTTTTTTATGTCCCTCAATTCTTTCAAGCCCTCTTTTCTTTGCCCAGCGGCCGTTTCCATCCATAATGAAGGAAACATGAACGGGAAGTGCCATTAAAAGTCCATAATCTCCTTGCTCTTCTTTTCGAAAGCATTGTCCATCTCTTCTATATACTTATTCGTGAGATCTTGAATATCATCCTCAAATTTCTTGAGGTCGTCTTCAGTCATCTCTGAGGCCTTCTCCAAATCCCTTGCTTCCTTGATTGCATCTCTTCGAATGTTTCGAATTGCTATCTTCCCCTTCTCGGCGTTGTCTCTTGCAAGCTTCACCCATTTTTCTCTCTGTTCCGTTGTCGGTATCGGAAAATTCAGTTTGATGTTGACTCCATCATTGATGGGTGTAAGATCAAGCTTTGAGCCGAATATTGCCTTCTCTATCTGACCCAAAACGGTCTTATCCCACGGCTTGATTATAAGAGACCTGTCCTCTGTCGCTGTAACCGTTGCCATTTGATTGATAGGAGTCGGGACCCCATAGTAGTCGACTTTTACGGACTCTAGAAGGGCAGGAGAAGGTCTGCCCGTTCTCATCTGACCATACTCTTCGACGATCTTTTCAACGCTCTTCTTCATTCTGCTTTCAGCTTCTTTCAGCAGGCTACTCATGATCTTCCTCCCTTTCATCCGTTTGTCAACGGAATTATATCATGTAAGCCGTTTCCTATTGGCAGCGACAGAACTCCGAAAAGGTTTGTTAGTTGAATTGGGTAGTCTATTCTGGTAAAATCATACAGGTGCTCTAACCATGACAGGAGGTATGTAAATGTTTTCAATCCTTAGTTTCATAGCATATGCCCCAGCAGGAGATGTTGCAGCTCCTACGGCAGATGCAGGGGCTGCGACCAGCGGGGGATTCTCAGGGATAATCATCTGGCTAGTCCTAATGGTTGCTTTCTTCTATTTCTTGATAATTATGCCTCAGAGAAAGAGGGATAAGCAGTTCAAGCAGATGATGGAGAAGCTTAAGGTTGGCGATAAAGTCGTAACGGCCGGTGGAATAATCGGGAAGATTACCATGATAAAACCGGATAGTCTCAGGATCAGGACCGGTACCGGTACGGAACTGGACGTTACAAGAAAGGCGATCGCCGTTGTAGTGAACAAGGGCGAGAATGAAAAGGAAGAAGTAGAACCCGATGTAAACGTAAAGCAGTAATAGTTTGAGTTATATTCGTAGATATTGGAAGGGGGTGTCTGTCCGAGTCTTTCGGGCAAAGTCCGTATGAGAGCAAACCAAAAACGCTTGATCGTTACCGTAGTGGTTTTGATAGCAGCATTACTTCCGCTGCTCATACCTCACGGTAGTGCACCAGCCGAAAGCAGCTTCCTGGATAAGCTAGCTGCAAACATCAAGTTAGGGCTTGATATAAAGGGTGGAGCTCTTCTTGAGTACCAAATGCTTACTGATGTGTCGGATTCAGAGATGAATGCTCTTGCAGACAGGGTCATAGAGGTCTTGAGAGCAAGATTGGATGCTGCAGGGTTCACTGAAGCGACAGTCGAAAAAGTAACCGCAGGAATTTCCTTTGGAGAGGATATTCCACCTGTAAGAGTAAGAGTCCAGATTCCTGGTATAACTGATGTTTCAAGAGCGGAGAATCTGGTTGGAAAGACCGGGAGGCTTTACTTTGCAGATGTTCTGGCGATAGAGACTTCGGTCTCGACTCCCTCTATCCCTGCAGGAATGTCCCTAGAGATCAGCAGAAGAAAGCTTCAGGGAGCCGAACCTTACTGGGTGAAGGAGCTTCACTACGGAGAATACACAGGCGGAGTGCAGAACAATACCTGGTATTTCATCAGTCCGATGGTGAGTGTCGGTTCAAGCTATGCAGAACTTGACGGAAGTGTAGTTACCGATGCCAAGGCCCTTGTCAACAATCAGCCGAGACCCGGTCAAGGCAGATTCATGGTTTCTCTGAAGTTCAGTTCCGAAGGGGCAAAAACCTTCAGAGATATTACGTCTGTAAAGTCGACTTACACCGATACAGATATGAAGAAGAGACTTGCGATAGTACTCGATGACAGGGTAATAATCGCTCCTCTTGTCCAATCCCAGATTTCTGACGGGAACGCAGTGATTGAAGGACTTAATACTATTGAAGAGGCTAGAGAAGTCTCGATTTTGGTTGGGAGCGGAAATCTTCCTGTTGATCTTGCGTCCTTCAACAAAAGGGTTCTCTCTCCCACACTTGGAAGAGATATAATCAGTTCAAGTCTTTGGGCCGGAGTGGCCGGAATAGTAATAATCATGATCTACATGGTTATTTTCTACAAGAAGATGGGTCTCGTAGCCGATCTGGCTCTTCTGTACAACGCGATTCTTCTCTTTGGAATGATTTCTTTGACCGGTTCGATCCTAACCTTGCCCGGTATAGCGGGTATTGTTCTGACCATAGGAATGACAGTTGATGGAAACGTCCTTATTTTCGAGAGGATAAAGGAAGAATTAAGGTTGGGCAAGACACCGGAAAACGCAATTGACTCTGCTTTCTCTAAAGTCGTCTGGACCATTTTCGATGCCAATCTGACCACGATACTTGCAGGACTCGTTCTTTATTACTTTGGAACGGGGACAGTTAAAGGGTTTGCCATTACCTTGATAATTGGTGTTATAGGTGCGATGTTTACCAACATAGTGGTATCCAGAACGGTGCTCGCCGGGATGGCGGGAAGTCTCAAGCCTCATCGTTATGTTGAAGTTGAAACAGAAGGGAGAGATGCGAGATGACCTTCAAGACAGACTTCGTTGGAAAAAGAAAGTACTTTATTGCTCTTTCCCTAGTTTTGATAGTCGTTTCGATCGTTTTTATCTTCACTAGAGGCTTCAATTTTGGTGTAGATTTCACGGGCGGAATCGAAATCAGCGTATCTGTTCCTGATGTTGAAATGACTGTGGCAGAGATGAGAGAGCTACTCAGTGCAGAGGATCCTGATTTTGCGGCCGCACGGATAATCAAGCAGAGACCCCTGATTGAGGAGGGTTCATCTGAGCAGAGAAGCCGATTCTCAATTATCGTCAATACTTCTGAAAGCGAAGAGTCAGTGACGGATAAGATGATAGCCGGTCTTGAGAGTGAGGGAGTAAGTAGAAGTAATATTCTCTCAGTAAGTACTATCTCCGGCTATGCTGCACAGGAAATAAGAGGCTATGCCTGGATCGCCGTTATAGTATCCATGGCGCTTCTTCTGCTTTATATAACCATAAGATTCAAGTTCTCCTTTGGAGTCGGCGCACTGTTGACGCTTGTTCATGACGTCATAATCGTTATGGGTTTCTACAGCATTTTTGGAATCGAGTTCAATGCGCCGGTCGTTGCTTCGATTCTTACCCTCGTCGGATACTCTTTGAATGACACAATAGTAGTCTACGACAGGATAAGGGAGAACACTAAGAAGATGAGAGGCAAGACCATAGAGACAGTAGTCAACACAAGCATCAACGATGTGATAGTCAGGTCTATCAACACCTCTTTGACTACGTTCCTTGCTGTTCTCACGCTATTCATATTCTCTGGAGAAGTTTTGAGGCCATTTGCCTTCGGAATGCTGGTCGGTGTTGTAGTTGGAACATACTCCTCTCTGTATATCTCAAGTCCGATCGTTATCGAGTGGCTCAAGAGATCTGAGAATAGAGGACATGCTTGATCGTTGTCTACCTCTTGAAAAGTGAAACTTGGTAGAGTATAATTTTTTCAGAGTGGGGACGTAGCGCAGTTGGGAGCGCGATACAATGGCATTGTATAGGCCGAGGGTTCGAATCCCTTCGTCTCCACCAGGCGGGGAACGTGAGTTCTCCGCTTTTTTGTTAGGGTGATCCGGATGAAGGGAATTATTCTGGCTTGCGTGGCCCTTCTCTCTATTTCGGTATCGGCTTCTGTCTTTTTCACTGATGATGGTAGAGCCGTAGAGAGAATAGTCGAGGTTCTAGAGAATGCGAAGGAAGAAGTTGTCCTTGTGTCATATTCTTTGGATGAGCAGGAGATAATAGCTTGCCTGAATCGCCTCCAAAGGAGAGGTGTGAAGATCGCTGCGATGATAGACAATTCGACCGTGTCGAGAGTCTTCGAGAAATCTCCGGAGTTTAGAATTTCGACCGATACGTCTGCAGCTCTCGTTCATTCGAAGTTTCTTGTCGTTGACAGAAGAATAGTTGTCTTCGGAACTGGAAATTTTACCGAAGGTAGCCTCAGAGAGGACTCAAACAGCTTCATGATTTTCGAATCTGCCCGACTTGCCACGTTGTTTCTTGACTATTACAGTGCAATCGAAAGCGGCAACTCCAGAAGAATGACCAGAATCGAAAACATGGTCTTCTTTCTATGTCCCTCTGAAGAAGCACGTAAGCATGTTATCAATGAGCTCACGAAGGCAAGAAAGGAAATCCGATTTGGCATGTTTGCTTTTACCGATCCCCAGGTACTCGCCGCTCTGAAATTCTGCGCTTCCAGGGGTGTAAGAGTCATAGGGGTAATCGACAGCTGGAACGACGACTCTCCCTTGAAAGACTATCTCACTTCGGGAATGGAAGTGTCTGAATCGACGTCTATTACGGTCCATGACAAAACATTCGTGGTCGATGGAAGAGTTGTGATTACTGGCTCGGCAAATGCTTCTCTAAGCGGCTGGGGGAAAAATCGCGAAATTGTTGCTATAATCGAGTCCAGAGATCTTGCACAGGAGTTTGTGAATCACTTCGAATACATCAGGGGGGTCTCGAAATGATAGTAAGAACTGCGCTCGCCCAGATAAACACAACGGTTGGGGACCTTGAAGGAAACAAGAGTAAGATTATTGAGGCAATAGACAAAGCAGTAGCTGTTGATTCTGGAATTGTACTGTTTCCCGAACTTACGGTAACCGGATACCCGCCCGAAGACCTTCTGCTCAATACGGGGTTTCTTAGGGAGAATCTTGCCACATTGAATGAGATAGCTTACTATACTGCTCGAAGCGAAATTATGGTGGTTCTTGGATTTGTCGACTTTTCTAATGAGATTTACAATGCTGCCGCCGTACTCAATGCCGGCGAGATAAAGGCTGTGTACAGAAAAATGAGTCTTCCCAATTACTCGGTCTTTGATGAGAGGAGATATTTTTCTCCTGGAAAGCATCCGCTCCTTGTGAGATATGGGGGGACAAGGATCGGAATCAACATATGTGAAGATCTCTGGGTTCCTTCGGGGCCGATAAATGATCAGGCAATTGCCGGGGCCAATCTAATACTCAATCTCTCCGCATCTCCGTTTACCGCCATGAAAGATAGAACCAGATCTTCTCTTTTCCTAACTAGGGCTATGGAATACTCCAGTACTATAGTATACTGCAATCTGGTTGGCGGCCAGGACGATCTGGTTTTCGATGGTAGGAGTTGTGTGGCAATGCCGGACGGAAGAATATCCGTTGGAAAGGCTTTTGAAGAAGACTTGTTGGTGCTTGATATTGACACAGACGTCTCGACTCGATACAACCTCTTTGAGGGAAAGAGGAAGGATTATTCCATGCAGGTTAGTCTTGAAGAAGTCTCGGTGAAACCCTTCTACGGGCAGAGTTCCTCTGTATGTCCGGTCATGAAAAATGAGGAACTAGACAGTCTCGATGAGCTGCTAGCTGCTCTGGAGTTGGGGATAAGAGATTACCTGAAGAAGAACGGCTTCGAAAAGGTCGTTCTCGGTCTCAGCGGGGGAATGGACTCCTCCCTTGTCGCCGCTTTAGCCGCGAGGGCAATCGACAGAGACAATGTCAAGGGCGTCATGATGCCTTCGAAAATAACCTCGGAGGAATCAAAGAGAGATGCGCTGGAACTTGCGGAAAATTTGGGTATAGAAATCCTCGATATTGACATCGATGGAATCATGCGTAAGGTAATAAAAACCTTGGAACCGGCATTTTTCGGTACATCGGAAGACGTCACCGAAGAGAATTTGCAGGCAAGAATACGCGGAATGATATTGATGGCTCTGTCAAACAAATTTGGCTGGTTCGTCCTGACTACTGGCAATAAGAGCGAGATGGCCACAGGTTACGCAACTCTTTACGGAGACATGGCTGGCGGTCTCGCAGTTCTAAAGGATCTGTACAAAACTCAGGTCTACAAAATCGCGGAGCGAATAAACGAACTTGAAAGGAAGATCGTGATTCCATCAAATGTATTCTCCAAAGCTCCATCGGCCGAGTTGAGAGAGGGTCAGACAGATCAGGATTCACTACCACCCTACGAAGTACTCGATCAAATTCTCAGGCTTCATATTGAGGAAGGTTTGTCGGCCGAAGAGATCGTTCTTGAAGGTTTTGACGAAGGAACCGTCGAACACTCGCTTCGTCTGTTGAGGAGAAACGAATACAAGCGCAAACAGTGTCCTCCAGGCATCAAGGTTTCCAAAAGAGCCTTCGGGAAGGATTGGAGAATGCCGATTACAAATCATTATCAAAACGTGTGAGTTAGGAAGCAGCGCGTCTATCCTCGAGACTTAATTAGAATCACAAAAGCAAAATCATTTTTTAGGGTACTAAGAGTCATGCCTACTGTCCTGACAAGAATGAAAAGGACACCCGATTTTGAAATATCTGCCGGCCGAATAGGGGTTCTCATGACGGGATGATCGAAGGAATATGCAGCAGCTTCATGATTAGAACTGTTTTGCTAACTGAGCCGTCTTCCCAAAAAGATTATGCCGACCTCTTTGTTGGAATCGCGAACTATCTTGCTGGTAAATTCGATTGAAAGATGGGAGTCATCGCTTCTGGGGAGCACTATTCTCTTTTCGTTTGAATCGAAAGACTGCGATACGGCAATCTCAAGAAAAGATCTGAGTGTTCTTGAGTTAATTTCGCCGGTTCTTCTTCCCTGCTCAGCTTTTAGATTTGTATCGAAGAATATCTCTGCTGCCTCGTTCATGTAGATCAGTCTGTTCTCCATATCGGTTGCAACTGCGAGATCTCCAGTACCGTTAAGAAGCAAAGAGTGAAGGTTATATCGTTCTTGAAGCTCGATATTCTCGGTTACGTCTATTCCTATCACAAGCTCATAAACATTGTCGTCGACTCGAAGTACGCTTCGTTTAGCTTCTACCGTGAATATCGAACCATCTTTGCGTTTATGAAGCTGTCTGCCTTTCCATTTTCCGGACTTCATCATCGAAAACTGCATTGACTTCGCTTCTCCCTGATCCTGTACGATATAAGAAGTGAGATTGTCCCCTATCATTTCTTCAAGATCGTAGCCATGAATCTCTGCAGCAAACCTGTTCAGATAGACTATTCTTCCCTTCTCGTCTATGGCCATCGCGATTTCTTCTGCATTGTCTAGAAAGCGCCACTGGAATATCAACTCTTCTCTATCTCTCTTCTGTTTGGAAACATCCATGAATGTCAGCTGAACAACTCTCTCCGCACCGTAAAGCATTTCCGAGGTGTTGAAAATGACGTAGCTCTTTCCGCCCGACTTTGTCAGCATTACGATTTCTCTATCGGTATCGAAGTTCTCAATTCCAAGAATAGTCTGCAAGGCAAAGGGTTCATCATAGACAAGATCCTGCAAGCGCATCTTCTCGATCTCCTCTTCTGCGTATCCAAGTAGACTCTGTGCCACTTTATTACAGAAAATTACATTACCATCTCTCTTCCTCAGAATAAGCATTCCGCAACCCATGCTGTTAACGAGCCCCATATACTTCTCACGTTCAAAATCGAGGGTCTTCTGAAGTCTATGTTTCTCGAGCATCGAGTAGACAATCTCCGGAAGATAGTGCAGATATCCCGGCCCTTTGAGAAGATACTCTCCCGCTTCGAGAGAGTACTTTGCAATCGATTTCTCTGTTCCAATCAGGCACAAATATGGAATGATACCTTCGCGAAGATTCTTGATGATGTCTTCACTGACGTAGTCGAAAATCATTGCATCGGAGAAGCGGCCAAACTCGTCGGACACCTCTTCAACATACCTGACGTCAAAGCGATCATCGAAAGCTTCAATTAACCTTCTTGCATCCTTTTGGCTTCTTCCCACAAGGATTATTCTTGGCTTTGAATAGAAATCAAACACAGACTTCACCCCTGAATAGAACGCACCTATCAAAGTGAGTACCCACAACATCCACCCAAAAAGAAAAGAACTTCCAGATCCAACCGAAAACAGCTAGGCTTACAGTGTTCTTACCGGAGGTTACAGTCGTCTTGCTCACAAATGTCCTTCAAAGCCTTGCAAAGAGAACTGGATGGCTATAGCTACGCAAAGAAAGTTACATTTTTATTCTAGCATAGATTGTAAGAAGATTCAAAATTAGTACTTTTCGTCAATAAATAAAGAATAACCGGATTTTCATCCGGTTGAAAAATGGAGCAGGCGATGAGACTTGAACTCATAACCTCCGCCTTACCAAGGCGGCGCTCGACCGATTGAAGCTACGCCTGCTCTGCTGAAACTATGATATCACAGCATTTTTCAAGTTTCAATATCAGGTGTCTTTACTCCACCTCGTCTTTGGCTTTCTTGAGGCCGTTGCTTCATCAAGTCTTCCTACAACTGCCTTCTGAGGAGCGCTCTTAAGTATGTTGGGATCCTTCTCTGCCTCACTAAGAATCCTCTCGAAAGTGTCTGCAAAGACATCTAGCGCTTCTTTTGTTTCTGTCTCTGTGGGTTCAACCATCATCGCTTCATCTACAATGAGTGGGAAATAGATGGTAGGTGGGTGAAGCCCGTAATCAAGAAGCCTCTTGGCCACATCCAGTGTCTTCACTCCGTATTCGGAAACCAACTTGCTTCCTTTAAGAACGAATTCATGCATACAGAGCCCAGAATAGGCCGTCGGTATTAGCTTGCTCAATCTGGCCCGGAGGTAGTTTGCATTTAACACGGCCATTTCGCTTGCTCTTTTCAGGCCATCGCCACCAAGGGTTAGAATGTAGGCGTATGCTTTCAGGAAAACGCCAAAATTACCATAGAAGCTCCTGACTTTCCCGATAGAGTTCGGCAGATTATAATCCAGCGAGAACTTGCTGCCATCGAAACGAACCACTGGAACAGGAAGGAGATCTTTCAGAATGCTCTTCACTCCTACAGGACCGCTACCCGGTCCGCCCATTCCATGTGGGGTTGAAAAAGTCTTATGCAGGTTCAAATGGACGATATCAAACCCCATATCACCGGGCCTTGCGTGACCCATTATTGCGTTCAGATTCGCGCCGTCATAATAGAGTAGTGCGCCCTTCTTATGAGCCATCGCTTGAATTTCACAGATCTCATTCTCAAAAAGGCCAACAGTGTTTGGGTTTGTAAGCATTATTCCGGCGACGTTCTCATCAAGAATCTCCTCAAGGCTTCTCAAATCGACTCTACCATTGTCGTTCGAAGAAACCTCGATGACTTCAAATCCCGCCATTACTGCCGAGGCCGGATTGGTTCCATGTGCCGAGTCGGGAACGATAACCTTTCTTCTGTTGTTCTCGCCCTTGAGCTCGAAATACTTCTTCATCAGAAGCATTCCGACCAGTTCACCGTGAGCCCCTGCGGCAGGCTGAAGAGTAAAGCTATCCATACCGGTAATCTCGCACAGGGAGTTCTGCAAGTTGTACATCACTTCCAGGGCGCCCTGCACAGTTTCTTCAGCTTGATAAGGGTGGATTTGGCTAAAACCTTCCAGACCGGCAATCCTCTCGTTCAACCTTGGATTGTACTTCATCGTGCAAGATCCAAGAGGATAGAAGCCGCTGTCAACGGAGTGGTTCTTCTTAGAAAGTCCTGTAAAGTGTCTCATAACTTGAAGTTCACTCAATTGAGGTAGAAGGGGGCTTTCCTTTCGAACAGAATTCTCGGGCAGCATTTCAGAAGGCTCGTACCCATAGGACTCTTCTCTTGGGAGATAGAAGCCGGTTCTCCCTTCGGTTGACTTATCGAATATTGTCATCCTATCGCCTCCAGTCTGCCGGCAAAAAACTCGATCTCCTCATTGAGATTCGTTTCTGTTGCACAAATTAGCCCGTAGTTTTTCATTTCTTTGCTGAAGCGTTCAAGCTCAAGAGGTCCCAGTATCTTCTCCTTCAAGAGCTCTCTGTTGAATTCTTCCAAGTCACAATCAAATTGGGCCACAAATTCGTTGAAAAAGGGACCGGTGAAAACCGGCCTCGCATGATCCGTCTTGCTTATTCTTTCTGCCAAATAATGAGCCTTGTCAAAAGATCTACGTGCAATCTCCCTCAACCCTTCAGAGCCTACCA
Source organism: Mesotoga sp. BH458_6_3_2_1 (assembly GCF_003664995.1). Classification (NCBI taxonomy): domain Bacteria; kingdom Thermotogati; phylum Thermotogota; class Thermotogae; order Kosmotogales; family Kosmotogaceae; genus Mesotoga; species Mesotoga sp. BH458_6_3_2_1. The sequence goes on from NZ_JFHL01000018.1 coordinate 189,440, forward strand.
TGCTCATGTAGATCGAGGCGACCAATGCATTGAAAGCGTGGTTCGAGCATATGTTGGAAGTTGCTTTGTTTCTCCGGATATGCTGTTCCCTAGTCTGAAGAACCATCACGTAACCGGTACGACCGTCACTGTCTTTGGTCTCCCCAATGATTCTTCCAGGCATCTTTCTTATGTGACTCTCCTTTGAGGCAAAAAAGCCAAGTCCCGGTCCACCGAACGAAGGAGAGTTGCCCAGTGGTTGTCCGTCACCCACAACGATGTCGGCACCCAACTTTCCAGGAGCTTCCAGTATCCCAAGCGCAATCGGATTTGCGCTGACAATCATCATAATCTTTTCGCCGATCTGCGTTCTTATCTCGGAAAGATTCTCAATTATCCCGAAGAAGTTCGGATAGCCAAGCACAAAGCCTGCCGTATCTTCAGTCAGTTTTTTCTGGAGATCGGCTACGTCGATCTGCCCGGTTTCAGAATCGAAGGATACGGTTTCCACATCTATGTCGCTTCCAAAACAGTAGGTCTTAATTGTCTCGATATACTCGGGGTGGAGTGCTTCAGAGAGAAGAATCTTCTTTCCGCCTCTAACTCGGACAGCCATTAGAGCCGCTTCTGCAGCCGCGCTTGCGCCGTCGTACATCGATGAATTGGCTACCTCCATTCCCGTTAGTTCACATATCATTGTCTGAAACTCGAACAGCATCTGAAGAGTTCCCTGTGAGACTTCTGCCTGGTAAGGTGTGTATGCAGTGAGAAATTCGCCTCTCGATGCTATTGCTTGAACCGCGCTTGGGACGAAGTGTTTGTACACGCCGGCTCCTCTGAAGACTGACAGGTCGTTAAGCGTTACATTATTCTTACTTAGTTCACTCAAATCTCTCAGTACAGTGAATTCATCCTTACTTTCAGGTATTGAGATATCGACTTCAAATTTCTCGGGGATATCTCTGAACAGCTCTGACACGCTTTTGACTCCAACTACCTCCAGCATTTCATCGATGTCTCTGCTGGTCTGGGGTAGATAGGGGAAACTAGGCATCTTAGCCCTCCTCTTCGCAGTGCTTCTTATATGCCTCCAAATCCATAAGACTGTCAAGTTCTGATTCATTGCTCATTTCAATTTTTGCTATCCAGCCTGCGCCCTCGGCATCGTCATTGATCTTTTCTGGTGAAGAATCAAGTTCTTCATTCACTTCAATGACCTTTCCGCCAACTGGTGCATAGATGTCACTTGCCGCTTTCACGGATTCGATAGTACAGAAGACTTCACCCTTCTTGAGTGACTTGCCGACTTCGGGAAGATCCACATAGACAATGTCTCCAAGATGATCTTGAGCGTGATCCGAAATTCCTACAGTTGCAGTCTTTCCCTCTACCGATACCCATTCATGAGTTACCGCATACTTCTTCATTTTCAACTCCTCCTTAACTTTTAGATTTCACAGAACCTCTATAGAAAGGTGTCTTAATAACTACTGCGGGAGATCTTTTCCCCCTAACATCTACCTGTACTTCGGAACCGCTCTTCCAGTAGTCTTTCTTCAGGTAAGCTAGAGCTACCGGTTTCCCAAGTGTAGGCGAGAAGATACCGCTTGTTATCCAGCCGACTTCACTTTCTCCATCGAAAACATCGTAACCATGCCTGGCAATGGCCTTTCCTGAAAGTTCCAGCCCCTTAAGCCTGTACTCCGTGCCATTTTCCATCTGTTCCTCCAGAACGCTCTTTCCAATGAAGTCCTTGTCCATTTTCACTGTCCACTTAAGACCGGCTTCTAGCGGAGTCGTTTCATCTGTGAGTTCGTTGCCGTAAAGCATGTAAGCCGCTTCAAATCGCAAGGTATCTCGCGCTCCCAAGCCAATCGGCTTCACTCCAATTTCTGCTCCGGCTTCGAGAATTTTCCTCCAGAGTGGTATCGCAGCTTTTGGGGCGACATACAGCTCGAACCCATCTTCGCCCGTGTACCCAGTACGAGAGACAATTGCCTCGATCCCATTGACTCTTCCATATTCAAAATGGTAGAAGGGGATGTCCGCTAATTTGACCTGCGATATTTCCCGCAAAATCTCCTCTGCATGAGGTCCCTGAAAGGCGATTTGCGCAAAATCATCTGATGCGTCTTTGATCTGCACATCGAAAGAACCCTTGTTTTTCTTGATCCACTCGAAATCTTTGTCTTTGTTTGAAGCGTTGACTACGAACATCACCTTTTCGTTGCCTATTCTGTAGACCAATACGTCATCGACTATCCCACCATTTTCATTGCACATTGGAGAATAGACTATGGCTCCGTTCTTGAGCGAAGAGACTGAGTTTGTTATCAAGTAGTCCGAAAATCGAATCGCATCCGATCCCACAACTTCGATTTCTCCCATGTGTGAGACATCGAAGAGGCCGGCTTGCTTCCTGACGAGATTATGCTCGCTGATTATCGAATCAAACTGCAAAGGCATCTCCCAACCAGCAAAATCAACCAGCTTTCCCTTTAGTCTCACATGCTCGCTGTGAAGCGGCGTTCTCTTAAGATCACTCATCCGTTTTTTCCCTCCCCCTCTCTTGCAAATCTTCAAAAATCTGAACGGCTTCTTCGAAATCATCGTCGGGTATAATAATGTCTACTAAACCGCCCGAACCAAAGTATATGCTGTCGGTGTATGCGAAATGAGAATCCACCAGTTCCGAAAAGATTCCTTCTTTTAGAAGGATTTCTTGATACATTTTTGCTTCAAACTCCGGAATTCCCGACTTGAGGACCTTCATTCGATCACCTCCTGTTTCACCTGAAATTATACACCAAGTAATTAGATTAGTTAACTTCTAGACGCATTTCTGACTGGTGACTTTGGAATCCCAATGTGCTAGAATGTAGTCGGTTAGCTAAGTGCAGTCATCGTTAGGAGGGATAATGATGATTAAGAAGGTCGGGGTCCTCACCAGTGGAGGGGATTCACCGGGGATGAATGCGGCTATAAGGGCAGCTGTAAGAACTGCCCGGACAGATGAAATAGCCGTTGTAGGAATTAGGAGAGGATACTCTGGTCTACTTGATGAGGAGTTCATCGATATGGATTACTCCTCGGTCGGTGGAATAATGGAGAAAGGTGGAACGGTCCTTAGGAGTTCCCGTTGCGAAGAGTTCAAGACCGAGGAAGGCAGAGCAAGGGCCGCTGAAATCCTGAGGAATAATCAGATTGAAGCCCTTATTGTCATTGGAGGAGAGGGGAGTCTTTCCGGTGCAAGACTACTTATGGAAGAAAACGGAATTCCAGTTGTAGGCATTCCGGGAACAATAGATAACGACATTGCTATGACAGACATGTGCATCGGGGTGGATACGTGTTTGAATACCTGTGTTGAGACAATTCAGAAGCTCAAAGACACTGCTTCTTCGCATGAAAGAGCCTTTGTAGTAGAGGTCATGGGAAGAAACTCCGGCTATGTGGCACTTGCTTCAGGTATGGCCGTTGGAGCCGAAGCAATAATCGTTCCGGAGCTTCCCGTAGATTATGAGTCAATAGCCGATAAGATTTGGAAAGAAAGGAAAAGAGGAAAGATCAACTGCATCATTGTTGTTGCCGAAGGTGCGTCGAGTGCCTACACTGTTGCCAGACATGTAGAACACAGGATTGGATACGAGACGAGAATAACCATCTTAGGTCATATTCAGAGAGGTGGATCTCCAACTGCTTTTGACAGGGTACTGGCCTCGAGAATGGGATACGCGTCGGTCAAGGCGCTTGAAAGAGGAGAGTCAGGAATCATGTTGAGCCTCCACGGTGGGAAGATAGTCGGAGTCTCTCTCGAAGAAGTACTCTCGCACAAAAGGGAACTTGACATGGAACTGGTGGAAATGGCGAAAATTCTCTCATGACGAGGTGAAGCAGCTTGAGAAAAACGAAGATCGTTTGCACAATCGGTCCGGCTACCGAGTCCCCTGAAATGCTCAAGTCTCTTCTTAAAAGGGGGATGGATGTCGCCAGACTCAATACGACTCACGGCGACATTACTGAACACAGGGAGAGAATCAGAAAGTTGAAGGAGATTCGCAAATTTATGAATTTGCCACTGACAATCTTGCTTGATCTTTCGGGCCCGAAAATCAGAACTGGCTTATTTGAAGGATCTGCGGTTGAACTTCGAAAGGGGAACGAGTTTCTCCTGACTACTGAAGACCTCAGAGGAAGTGAGAGTATTGTTAGCGTGAATTACAAAAAGCTTCCCGATGAGGTGAAACCAGGAGACCTGATTCTTATGGATGACGGCAAGATCAAGCTTAAGGTCTTATCTGTGACAAAGTCTGAAGTCAGAACGAGAATCTTAAGTGGAGGAGTTGTCACTCACAGAAGAGGAATTAACCTCCCGGGTATAGACATTAGCATTCCGGCAATTACTGAGAAAGATAGGGAGTTTATCAGACTTGGGATTGAGGAAGAAGTCGACTATTTCGCACTTTCATTTGTCAGAAGGCCCGAAGATGTCGTGCATGCCAGGAGGGTTGTCGAAGATTCTGGAGGATCTATTCCCATAGTCTCGAAGATAGAAACTGAACAGGCGTTGAAACATATCGAAGAGATTGCCGAGGTCTCCGATGGACTTATGGTCGCGAGGGGCGATCTTGGAGTTGAGATTCCCGTTGAGGAAGTCCCGGTTGCTCAGAAGAAAATTATAAGATACGGAAACCAGAAGCGAATTCCAGTTATAACGGCAACTCAGATGCTGGAATCTATGATAGAGAATCCCGTGCCTACAAGAGCCGAGGCAACCGACATAACAAACGCAATCGTAGACGGAACGGATGCGATAATGCTTTCTGGAGAGACTTCGATTGGAAAGTACCCTCTTGAAGCCGTATCGGTCATGGACCTCACTGCTAGATCGACCGAAAGATATTTGAAACAGAATCCCGGACTGCTGAGATGGACGAGAGAGAAAGTCTCAACAGATGATCATACAGACGCCATCTGCAGGGCTGCGTGGGACATAAGCGAAGAGCTGAAGGTCAAGGTTATTGTCAGTTCGACTTTCTCCGGGCATACTGCAAGAAACGTCTCCGGTTTCCGGCCGAGAGCCTACATACTTGCGGTCACTCCCAATGAGGACACTTACTACAGACTAAACCTAGTTTGGGGAGCCCGGCCAGTTTTGATGGGCCTCGGCAATTCCACGGATGATCTCGTAAGAGTGGCCGGTCCTCTTGCCAGACAGCTTAAGCTAGTGAAAAAGGGAGACACGATAATTCTCACCGCAGGTATTCCGTTTGGAACCAGTAACTCTACTAATATACTGAAACTAGAGACGGCATAGTGATTTGATGAAGGATAGAAAAATGAGAAAAAGAGAGATGCCACGAAGATAAACGGAAAAATCGGAAGATCGGACGAAATAATTGCCTTCGAATACCCTTTATCTTTCATATTTACGATCATTTAACACAGAGAGTGCTTGAAGAAATCACAATGTTGTTTTATCATTTATTAGCAGACGGTCACTTTGAGTGCTAAACATAAAATTCGAAAGGAGGCTTTTTATGAAAGTAGTTCCCCTTGGTACAAGGTTACTGATTAAGCCTTATGAGGACGAAAAGAAAACATCAGGTGGTATCGTTCTTCCGGACGCTGCGAAAGAGAAGCAGATGACTGCGAAGGTAATCGCGGTTGGTGAGAAAGTCGAGGATATTGACCTTAAGGAAAACGATAAGGTCCTCTATTCTAAGTATTCAGGCACGGAGATCAAGATCGATGAAGATGACTACATAATCATCGATCAAGATGATATCCTGGCAAAGATCGAGGATTGAAGGAGGAATCAGTATGGCTAAGATTCTGAAATACAGCGAAGAAGCACGAAGATCACTTGAAAGAGGCGTAGATGCTGTAGCAGATGCTGTTAGGATTACGCTTGGTCCAAAAGGGAGAAACGTAGTTCTGGAGAAGAGCTGGGGCTCTCCAACGATAACCAATGACGGTGTGTCGATTGCAAAGGAAATCGATCTGGAAGATAAATTCGATAATCTTGGAGCTCAGCTTGTTAAAGAAGTAGCGTCTAAGACTAATGACATTGCCGGAGACGGAACCACCACAGCTACTGTTCTTGCCCAGGCAATGATCAAGGAAGGCCTTAAGAACGTTACGGCCGGAGCTAACCCTATTCTCATGAAGAAGGGGATCCAGAAAGCGACCGAGACGGCAGTTTCACACATAAGATCTCTCTCCAAGAAGATTTCTTCAAGAGAAGACATCGCTTCAGTCGCGGCTATCTCTGCCAATGACACTGAAATTGGCGAACTTATCGCCGAAGCTATGGACAAGGTCGGTCAAGATGGAGTAATAACGGTAGAAGATTCAAAGACTCTCGAAACATACGTTGAATTCGTTGAGGGTATGCAGTTCGACAGAGGCTACATCTCTCCTTACTTCGTTTCCGATCCAGAAAAGATGGAAGCGATAATTAAAGAGCCATTGATTCTCATAACCGATAAGAAGGTCTCGGCAGTGAAACCGCTCGTTCCAATCCTGGAAAAGGTTGCACAGGCAGGCAAGCCGCTTGTCATAATTGCCGAGGATATCGAAGGTGAAGCTCTTTCCACTCTGGTTCTGAACAAACTGAGAGGAACACTGGATTCAGTGGCCGTCAAGGCTCCCGGGTTTGGTGACAGGAGAAAGGCCATGCTCCAGGATATTGCTATCCTTACCGGTGGCACTGTGATAAGCGAAGAAGTCGGACTAACTCTTGAGAACGCGACAATTGACGATCTAGGTAGCGCCGGCGTTATAAAGGTTAAGAAGGACGACACGATAATCGTTGACGGAAAGGGAGATCCTGATAAGATCAAGCAGAGAATAGGTCAGATCAAAGCTCAGATCGATCAGACGACTTCCGAGTACGAAAAAGAGACTCTTCAGGAAAGGCTTGCTAAACTTTCAGGAGGCGTGGCAGTAATCAAGGTTGGTGCCGCGACAGAGACAGAGCTGAAGGAGAAGAAGCACAGAATCGAGGATGCTCTCTCAGCTACGAGAGCTGCAGTAGAGGAAGGAATAGTTGCCGGAGGCGGAGTTGTTCTTGCAAGAGCAAAGAAGCCAGTTCAGGAACTCTTTGACAGCACAGAGAATCCAGATATCAAGATAGGTGTCAAGGTAGTCCTCAAGGCTCTGGACACTCCAATAAGACAGATCGTTCAGAACGCAGGCTTGGATGGCGCCGTGGTCGTTGACAAGATACTTCATAGCGATGACAATGCATACGGCTACGATGCACTGAATGATGTCTATACAGATATGTTCAAGGTCGGTATCATTGATCCTGCAAAGGTTACTAGAAGCGCTCTTCAGAATGCAGCTTCTATTGCCGCGATCCTTCTAACGACCGAAGCGGCCCTGACTGAAAAGCCAGAAGAAAAGCCTCAGCAACAGATGCCACAGATGCCCGAGTACTGATAAATAAGGATAATCTGAAGGGAGAGTACGCTCTCCCTTTTTTTCTTGCCTCTACTTTCAGATGACTGAAGTAATCTACATCTTGACCGTAACTGGTCTATTACTCCAGTAATTGCGGTTAAAATAGTCCTGAGACCGCAGCACTCACTTGCGCCTTAGCGGCAACATGATATACTTGTAACTCACAACCTGGAACTTGTGACGCATTCCTTCAGCGTCCAGCGTTAGACTCTTCTTTCCACTTCTCCACGTTTTAACCTGTAAACTCGTCTGCTTCGCGGAAGCAAATCCGAAGTTCTTCAGGGATGCGTTATGGAAATCACAAGCTGCTTTGTGGCAGAATATTGATATGAGGGATTTCTTTATAATCACCAAGTGGCGAATTACAGAAGGCTTCCGAATGCTAACCCGCCATGGAAAGAAGGCAGTTATTGCTTCTATCCTTGCGATTGTCTTGGTTATTATGATAGGGATTCCGATAGCTTTCTACTTGAGAGGCTTCCTGATTCCGAACTTCTCACGTGTCGCCGGTCTTTCCGATCAGCTTAAGGAGCTTACAGGAATTGACCTTAGGCTAATAGTCGTCTCCTTTTTTTCCGCGATAATATTTTCCATACTTCTGGGTAGTGATCTTCCAATAGTAGTCTCGAATCTTTTCTTCTCCGACAGAGCAGAGATGTTGTTCAGCTTACCGTTGAAGAAGGCTACGGTTGCGAATGTGCAACTGCTCGAAGTTCTCGCGGCGGGAGGCTTACCTATACTCCTATTTGCGCCGATCTTCATGGCTGCTTTGAAGGGGCTTGGCTATTCTGGTGGGAGATTCTGGATTGCCCTGGTCTTGTTGTTTATATTTGTGCTTAACACTCTTGCGATAACTGCAATTATCTCTTTTGGAATCGTATTCCTTTCCAAGGGGCGTTTTCTCAAGACTCTTTCTGCCATGATGACGATGGTAACTCTTTTCGTCTTTATATTCACGCTGCGATTCATGGATTTTTCTTCAATAGATCTGGCAAAACCCGATCAGGTGGCCGAGCAGTTCGGGGGTCTCCAGGAGGTTATAACATCTGCTTACCTTCCGTGGTCGCCCTTTGTCAGGGCGATTACCGGTGATGTCAGAGATCTCTTGCTATTCTTAGTTGTTTCCGTGATGATTTTCGGATTGTTGGGTTTGCTCGAAACCTTTGTGTATTCTAGAGTCCTTCAGAAGCTAATGACAAGACCTATTGGAAATTTCGAAGTCCATTCGAGGGTGAATTTCAGGAGGCACGGCGTTCTCACAGGTCTCCTGATTAAGGATTTCCTTCTGCTGATCAGAGAGCCGAAACTCACGTTTGCCTTTCTCTACCCTTCATTATTTGTTCCTGTGGTTGTCATAGTGAACCCGGCTCTTCTAAACAGCTTCGGAGTTCTGCAGCTTCTCGGTTTGATCGTTTTTCTGTTCAGCAACTATGCGACTGTCTCGTCAACCGCTTTGTTTGCTTTCGAAAGGCAGCTCGGAGATGGTTCGTGGCTGTTCCCCATCAATAGGTTCAAAGCTGTTTTGTCGAAATCTCTTGTTGTAAGTTCGCTGTACTCGGTGGTTATTATCATTGTTGGTCTGTATGTCTCTTCGAACGCCTCTCAGTACAGAGCTTTCATGATGAATTTTCTGATTCTAATGATTCCAACGATTTTCACTCTTTCATTGCTCGGGGGTTTTCTTGAGAAGAGCTTCGGGACCAAAGATACAAGAAACGTCTTCAAGGCCCTCAGCTTGTCGGGTGCAATACTCTCCTTCTTACTGTCAACACTCCTGCCGGTATTCTCCACTCTTCCGCTTACCCTCTATCTCGCCAAGGATATTGGCCTCTTTCTTGGTTTCCTCAATGTTCCGGTTGTCTCCCCATTCACCTGGCTGTTTGGAGTGGTCTTTCCGCTCGCTCTATGGGCAATCATTACCTGGGCATCGTTCAGGTCGCTGTGCTATAATTTTGTCTGAATGAGGATTTTGGAGGGATAGGCTTGAAGGTTCAGGACGTAAAACACTTGAGCAAGAAGATCATGGAATCCGGAGAGATACCGCTTCTTTGGGGTCACTTTGGGGTAGGAAAGACTGATCTTGCCAGAGAGATTGCAGCTGAGACGGGCAGAGAATTGATCATCTTAGTTATTTCTCAAATGGAGCCGGGTGATCTTATCGGCATGCCGTCGAGGGACGGGGAACGGACTTTGTTCTTAAGGCCCGATTGGTGGCCGACTGAGGGCAATGTGATACTCATGATAGATGAGATAAACAGGGCTCATAGATCTATCAGAAATGCAATTATGCAACTTCTAATTGATAGAAGAATACACAACCACTTTTTGCCTGAAGGATGCTGGATAATGGCAGCGGCTAATCCGCCTGATGAGGAATATGACCAGGTCGAACTGATAACTGATCCGGCCTTCATGTCAAGGTTCTTCCATATAGAGCTGACTCCCGATCCCGAAGAATGGCTTAAATGGGCGGAACTCCAGAAGATGCCGGAGACTGTTACCAACTTCATAGGTGAGTATCCGGAGTTTCTTTCAAGAGACACGGTTGTCTCGATGCGGCTGGAATTGAGACCGAGTCCCCGTAGCTGGTACAAATTGGGGAGAGTGTACGCAGGTCTTTCAAGCAAGGAGATCGAAAAGTTTGGCTACGTAATCGCAGCAGGTATAGTAGGACCGGAAGCTGCCAGAACTTTCATGAGTAAGATTCAGGGAAGCGAGCTTCTTCCTTCTCCTCGAACTCTGCTTCTCGAATTGGATGAGAACATCCTTTCGAGACTTGCAGAAGGTGATATCTCAGGGACCAGCGCCTCGATTCTCCGTATCACAAAGCATCTTTCTGAAATAGATGATTTACAGGTTCAGGAATACTTTCAGAATGTACCTGTAATCTCGGAAAACCTTCTCAAGATAGGCAGAGTCATCCCTAAAGATTCGTTCTTCTCCGTAATAAGACACATCGTTCACCAGGTAGAGGGGGAAAAGGGATTGAAACGAGCCTTCTACGAGAATCTTCTTGAGGAGTTGGCAATGGACCATGATGTTCTGAAATTCTTGCAGAGGAGCGAAAAGGATGAGAAATGAGGAGTTGATGGAAAAGGCTGTTTTCGAACTAGGCAAGGACAGCCCCTTCTACAATTTCCTGCTTCTCTTCATCGACAGAATTCCCTCGCCTTCGGTCAGAACGATGAAATTGAGGGTGAGCTCTAGGGGAAGATTTCAACTTCTGTACAATCCGGATACACTTCGAAACAAACCACTTACGTTTTCGAAGGCACTCTTGAAGCACGAGTGTCTTCATATAGTGAATGGACACATTCTGATACCTGTCAACAAATCCAGAGAAAAGATGCTCTGGGATATATCTATGGATGCTGCCGTAAATCAGTTCATACGCGAACTCGACGCTTTCAGCCTTCCTATGGATTCTCTTCTCCAGGAGGGTTGTGGAACAGATAATGAGAGGTTTTTCGTTGGACCTCCTATGCAATATCCGGGAATGACGGCAGAGTTCTACCACGACTGGGGTCTTGACTTCATGAAGAAGAATAAGACCATTGATCTTGAGCTTTTAAACTCAAACATGTCCAGGCCCGATTCACATGAAGACTTTGGAAGGTTTGAACTTCCGAAAGAGTTCGTTGAGGATCTGCTTAAACAGGTGATCTCAGAAACTATGGAAAAGGCGAAGGACGGAATGCCGGAGGGTCTTGAGGCGGTAATGAAACTAGTTCTTGATAACCCGATCCTTGACTGGAGGAACATGATCAGGCGGTTCTTCGGTTCATCGATGCAGGTAGGCAGATACCGAACTCCTATGAGACCTAACAGAAGATATGATGACCAGCCAGGCTGGAAAAACGATTACGCAGCAAAACTCGTTGTCGTAGTCGATACTAGCGGGAGCATAATAGAAGAGGAGTTCAACGCCTTCTTCAGTGAGATAGATGAGGTCACTAGAGTCACAGACTCCCGGGTCTGGCTGGTGCAGGTAGACGAGACTGTTCAGAGTGTCATGAAGTATGGAAAAGGTATGTGGAGAGATCTCAAATTAATGGGTAGAGGGGAGACCGATCTTCAGCCTGCTGTTGACTACGCTCAGGAAAAACTCAGACCGGAAGGACTTCTGCTTTTCACGGATGGATTTACCGATCTTCCTACGATTTCGAGAAGAGCGTTGTTTGTTCTTCCGAAGAGTCATAATCCAGAGTTCGTCCAAGAGGCAAAATCAATCTACGGACGATCGTCGGTGGTGTTCCTTAAATGACATACTATGCTGGTCCAGAAAGCTTTAGAGATAAGCTCAAAGCGGTTTACGAGAGCGTTGAAGGTGATTTTTCATCTTACGCGAAACTGGTTGTTGAGCGGTCTGATAGACTTGACAATGCTTTCGGCCATTTCATGACGCTTGTAGTTCAGGCCTCGAAGGGGAATGCACCGGTTCTTTCGGTTTTCGTTGACAGTGAGGGAAGAGGCTTCGTGGGACTTTCCAATTCGTCTCCTTTCGAGACGACCAGTGCCTTGTACAGATTCTCAAATGAAGAGGAAGAACCTATCGATGATGACTTCTCCGATGTTTTTGAAGAGGGAACTGAGCTGGTATTCCACAGGGCGATCTTTCAGAGTCCGTTGAAGTTGTACTTCCTCGCCTATTTTGGCAATGAAAGACTTCTTCGCAAAGAGATACTGAAGGATTCACTCCGTGGAAAGGACTACTTCAGATTACCCGAAATGATTGACGATGCCCTCCTTTCTATATGCAGAGAGAACTATCGAAGATGGATAGAGTTCGATAACGGTGAGGTCCTGATATTCCCCTTTCAGAATATCTTGAAGATTGCTTTCGGCCCCCCCAAAATAAACGAGAGCATCGACCGTTCAATAATCTTGGAACTTTCTAGGCTATTCAGGATCGAAGTCACGAAGAAGTGCGTTGTTCTGAGGAACGCCAGCGTTACTCCTAACATGAAAATTGCGAGACCGGTTTCAACCGTCTTCGAAATCGATCTGGTTGAATCCAAGTTGGTATACGATAGGCTCGAGGAATTCTACAAGTTCTACTCGAAATTCATATCTGAGACGGTTGACAAGATGCTGGAATTTATTCACAGAGATTTTCCGCTTGACAAATAGGGTGGTGTATCTTGGCAAGACAGACTTTGAAGATGTTTTATCCGATATCAATAAAGAACATCCGGAGATTGAAGGCCGGGGATCTTATCGAATACTCCGGACAGGTCTTACTTGCAGACGAAAAAACAATCGACAAATATAGAATGTATGAAAGACTTGAAGGAACGCCCTTTCTAAATCTTTCGAGAGAATTGATTCTCTTCTGTTTGCCGGTTGAGGGGACACTCAGCTCTGAGTCAATGAAGATCGAACCCGACGAGCTTGAATACCTCTTCATGTCTGGAATAACGGCAACAGTTGGTCTGAATGTTGAAGAAGAAGAAATAACTGCAATCTACAGGCGGTTTTCGAGAGTAAACCTTTCTCTGTGCGACCGCACTGCCCTCTATCCGCTGGATGTAAGTGAATCCGTTCCGGAGGAAGTGGAGTGCGGCATGAGCATATCTTTGAAAGACGTGCTTCTCTATGTTGATGTCTCGAGCCAGGGAACCAAATTTGGCAGTGATGCCGATGCCGGACTTTAGAACGCACGTTTACTGGGGAATAGCGACTTATCCTGTCTTCATCTTTCTCTCATTGACTGCAATCGAACTCTTGCATGTCTGCCCTCTTCAAGACAGCAGGCTGATAGGCTACGGATATCTCTTGTTCGTCTTGGGAAGCGACGTACCTGATATTGACTCAAAAAGCGCCTTGATAAAGAGAATCTTTGAAGTGCTTATCGCGGGTCTCTTTGCCTGCGTCTTTTACTCCTCGGTGATTTCGCCAGAGATTCAGCCTTTTGTTCTATCCTGGCTTAATTCTATGTCTCTTGCAGTTGCAATTTCCTTTTCCCTTGCCATTGCATTGGGCGTGGTCGTCTCAAAAGCGATAAATCTTCTGAGTCACAGGGGCTTCTTCCACTCAGTGTGGGGAGGACTCCTCTACGGCCTGATCATCGTAACAACGGTGCTTCTAAGATCAGAACTGCTTGGGGGCGAGATGAACTACACAGAAGTGCTGTTTCTCGGTGTTGCGGGCTCTGTCGGCTATTATCTTCATCTAATTCTTGATAGAGTCCACGGCTTTGCAAAAGGGTGGAGAGTGCCAGCCGCTCAAAATGAAAAGGACGGTGTATGAGCTTAATGTTACATCCAGAAAACCTCTTCCAAAAAGATAGTCAATAAAACAAACTCACAAGAGATATCATTGACAGCGTTCCTAATGGTTTTCTATTCACTTGTTTTTCGGAGTCTGTCCATAGTACGCCTCTTTCCCATGCTTTCGGAAATAGTGTTTGTCCATTATGTGTTTTGGAAGGATGCCTGTTTCCGCGTTTATAAGCAGTGAAAGGCATGCCATCTTAGCTATCTCTTCAAGAATTATGCCGTTCTTGACTGCGTCCAGCACATCCTTTCCCCATGTGAAGGGCGCATGACCGGCGACTAGGACGCCTGGGGTTCCGAGGTAATCTCTCTCGGAAAAAGCTTCTTCGATTATCCTGCCTGTGTTCGACTCGTAATCGGTTTCTGTCTCTTCGGCGTTCAGCAATCTCGTACAGGGTACTTCATTGTAGAAGTGATCGGCATGAGTCGTTCCGAAGCAGGGAATGCTTTTTCCTGCCTGTGCCCACGAAGTTGCCCAGGTTGAGTGGGTATGGACTACACCGCCGATTTTGCCAAAGCATCTGTAAAGAAGGACATGAGTTGGAGTGTCGGAAGAAGGCCTCAGTTCACCTTCGACTACTCTTCCTTCAAGGTCGACAACAACCATATTGTCTGGGGAAAGATCGGAGTAGTCTACCCCGCTTGGCTTAATAACTACGAGACGCTCCTTTCTGGAGATTCCGCTTGCGTTTCCCCACGTGAGTTTTACCAGTCCAGATTCAATGAGCGCAACATTCGCTCTGTAGACTTCCTCCTTCAGTTCACGCAGCATAGACTTCCCCCTACCAAGAGATTAGCGTACACTTCCAGCGATTTGAACCTGCAAACTACAGCTTCTTCAGCTTGTAGTATAGCTCGTTATATCTAAGCTCCTTTTTGAACTCTTTGATATCCGTTTTATCGTCAATTACTACCATCTCAATTCCAAACATATCACTAAGATCTTCAAGCTGTTCCACAGTAACAGTGTAGCTCATACTTGAATGGTGAGCCCCGCCGGCGAGTATCCACGCAGTCGCCGCCGTTGCCAGATCCGGCTTTGGAACCCATAACGCCCTTGCAACAGGAAGCTTCGGCATATCTTCGTCCTGCTTCACTACTTCAAGTTCATTGACTATCATCCTGAACCTGTCTCCAAACTCGACTATACAGGCCTGGACGGCAGGCCCTTCCTTCGCATTGAACACCAGTCTCGCGGGAGGTTCTTTCCCTCCAATCGAAAGGGGATGCACTTCGAGAGAAGGTGTACCGTCCGCTATGGATTCACAGACTTCTAGCATGTGAGATCCAAGTTCTTTTATGTTTCCCGGTTCGAAGTGATAAATGTAGTCTTCGATGAAGGAGGTTCCAACATCGATGCCTTCAGCCATCACCTTCATGATTCTAACAAGGGCCGCGGACTTCCAGTCACCTTCGCCCCCGAATCCGTAGCCATCTCTCATGAGTCTCTGCACTGCGATTCCCGGAAGCTGTCTCATTCCGTGGAGGTCCTGAAAAGTGGTTGTGAATGCTTTGAAGCCGCCCTCTTCCAAAAATCTTCGGAGTGCGATTTCTATTCTTGCGGCTTCCCATATAGATGCCTGAAAGACTTCTTCAGAGACTGTTGATTTCTTGATAGGGTATTCCTCCTGGTACCTATTCACGAGCTCCTCAGCTTCGCTTCTCTTAACTTGTTTGAAATACCCCTCAATGTAGTCACCAACTGCGAAGCCGTGAACTTCATAACCAAAGTCAATCTGAGCATCGACCTTGTTTCCCTCAGTGACCGCGACATCTCTCATATTGTCGCCAAGCCTTGCAACCTTTAGTGTATGAGCTTCATTCCAGCCGAGCGCCGCCCTAATCCAGTCTTCCATCTTTGATATGACCTTAGAATCGCTCCAGTGTCCCGCGATGACCTTGCGCTTGAGTTCAAGCCTTGTCGAGATGAATCCAAACTCCCTTCCTCCGTGGGCGGACTGGTTAGTGTTCATGTAGTCCATATCGATGGTATTCCAGGGTATCTTCTGCTCGAACTGAGTATGGAAGTGGAGGAAAGGCTTTTCAAGTGATTTAAGTCCGGCAATCCACATCTTTGCGGGTGAAAACGTGTGCATCCAGGCTATCAAACCTACGCAGATTTTGCTAGAATTAGCTTCATCAATTACTTTCTTTATCTGATTTGCATCCTTTAACACTGGTTTCCAGGCAATCTTTATAGGAGATGAAATCGCATCGTTGAGTGCATCGACCAGTTTCTTCGAATTCTCTTCAACCTTTTTCAGAACCTCCTTTCCATACAGTTCCTGACTTCCTGTTATAAACCATACTTCAAGGTCTCTAGTAATAGTAATCAGTCCTCCTTTTTGAAATACAACCACTCATCCAGAAAGTTTTGATGTCGGCTAAAGGCTCCAGGTTGCAATCTAGGAATGATTTATCGCTCATACTTCCTCTCTTTGCCGATCTTATGGGTTATAGGTGAGCCGTTGAATGAGCAGGATCTCTGTGAGCCTCTCATCCTTGACTATCTTTTTCTCTCAGCGCTGCCAGTCCACAAAACAGAGAGTCTGATCCCGGAGAACATAAAGTCCCGTTTTACCGGCTCATCCCTGCCAGAAGTGATTCCTCGCCGCCCAAATTTCTCCTATTACATTGTGGATGCCTCACGATGACGGTCAGTTCTTGATTCAATATCTCGGGCCATTAGTGTGAATCATTTCCTGGAGCCCTTGATCTTAAGTCCCCTCTTCGTGAGCTAAGACGAATCGAGGAGTGGTTGAAATCGATAGGATTACATACCCTTCACGACTGAACCACTCTCAGGAAATCCCCGGGAAAACATGAGTGCCTTGACTAGTCCGCTGACGCAGACAATTAGTATTCGGGCAAAAGTCACGATAGAATCTGGGGCCTGCCGTTAATGCTCCACCCGGCGATGCGTCATCTCAAGGGATTCTCAGTTAAGCATCCTGCCTTCCTGGCCTAACACCCTGCCCGTACCTAGTGCATCTTCCACATTATTTCCTTCGTTTTTTCATAGAGCTCGCGGAAAATCAAGTACTGTTTCTCATAAACCCTCTGGTTTTCGGAATTTGGACTTATCGGATCTCGGAATTTCACCCACTCTTTTATTCTTTCCGGTCTGTCTATCAATCCAACACCTAGCCCCGCAAGGAAGGCATCGCCAAAGGGCGCTTCAACTAGACTGGATACCTGTCTCATTTTGTAACCGGTTATATCTGCGAAAATTCTGTTCCATGCAGTAGATTTGGCCACTCCGCCAACTATCCAGCACTCATCGTCAAGTTTCAATCCAGCCTTGATTCCGTTTTCCATGTTGTGCCTCAATGCGTATGCAGCACCTTCCATGAGTGCCTTGTACATGTGGGCTCTTGTGTGAACTAGCGTAACTCCAAAGAATACACCCTTCGCAAAGGGATCCCAGATGGGCGACCTTTCACCCATGAAATAAGGAAGCACTACGATTCCGTCACTTCCTGCAGGAATCTTTTCAACTTCCATGTCGAGGAGCTGATACGGAGATTTGCCTGTCCTTTGACCAACGGACTCTTCACTGTCGGCAAACTCTTCCTTGAACCACTTGGCAAGAGCCCCGGTAGTTGCCGAGCCTCCAAAAGAGTAGATTCTTTCAGTATCGTTCACCACGTATGGGAAGCTCACCAAACCAAATGGCAGATCCTTGCCGTCGTGTACGGTACCCCAGCAGGTAGAAGTTCCAACCATTGCAACGTGTTCGCCTTCTTCAAGAGCTCCCGCCGAAAGCTGAGCAACCGGGGCATCTATCCCCCCTGAGACTACCGGAGTACCTTCGAGAAGGCCGCACAGCTTTGAGCTTTCGGCAGTTACTCTGCCGACGACATCGCTCGACTTGACGATTCTCTCGGGAAGGTATTCAATGGGAATTCCCAGGGCCTCACACATCTCCTTCGACCAGGTCAGCTTTCTTATGTCGAATACGCCGCCAATGTTTCCTGCCGAGGAGTAATCAATTGCGTTCTCACCTGTAAGCTGATAAACCATGTAGTCCTTCGGTGTCACGAATTGATATATCTTTTTCCAGATATCCGGCCTGTTGTCTCTGAGCCACATTATTTTTGTGAATCCATAATAGGAATCGACATAGTTTCCCGTAATCGAAAAGATCTTATCCTTTGATATGTTTTCCTTCACCCAGGCGGTCTGCGACGTCGCTCTTCTGTCCATCCAGATGAGGCAAGGGTGCAGAGGCTTCATTCCACTGTCAACAGGGACTCCCGACCCTCCATAAAGTCCGCTTACGGCCAGTGCGGCTATTTCCTTCTTCGGCACTCCCGACTTCTCAGACACTTCTTTTATGGTTTCGAAAGCCGCCTTAACCCAAACATCGGGCCACTGCTCAGCCCAGTTTGAACCGGGCTTAATGACGTCATACTCTCTTTGAGCTTCTACTAGTACCTCTCCTTTTTCATTTACCATCACACTCTTTGTTCCCTGGGTGCCAATATCACATCCGATTAAGTACATACACATCACCTTCTAGATTTCGTCGATTTTATGCCTTAACCACGATTTTACCTCATCCAGTCCGGACTTGCCTGAGTCGAGCCCCACGCCTTCGGGGCATTTGGATGCTCGCAAGACGGCAAAGATTTTGCTCGCGTGGACACCGGCAACATGATAGATTTACGGGCCACAAACCAGTTCCTGCTAGACTTAAGACCAGCTTGATTTTCGATGCTGAGTCCCGTCCTGTTTTCAAATGATGACTCTTTCTCTTCAAGACTCGGGAACACTTTCTCCTCAGGTCTAGAAAGCTCTCATTACCGGAACTTATGCTAGAGGCAATCCTTCTTCAAAGAGTTAGAGCTTTCCGTCCAGGGAAAACTCGATTACACTGGCCGACATCGAATCCAGCTTCACGGTCATTTTCGGAGAGCAGGAGGTAAGCTCTTTGCTCCAAAGTTTTATTCGTTCTGGATTGTCAAAGTCATTCATTTCATCGGGAGCAGACCCCGTCAATATATGCTGTACTGCCCTCTTCTGGACCTCAATTCCCGAAAGATCGAGACTGACTTCTACATCCTTCTGATAGTAGTTGATAAGGGCAACGCTCAAAATATTCTTATCTTCGTTATAGGTGGCCGATCCATCAACATAGGGAACATCGCTGAGCTTGAAGCTGTTTCGGCCCTCGACGAATGTCTTGGAGTTTATTTCGTAAGTTTCTGAGCCAATCGCCATGTCCAGGACAGTTCTTCCGGTGTGATTCACAAATAGATCAAATGCATGATAGATAGGAGTCAATACCATTTCGTCGCCTTTTGTCTTTATCATGCCGAGAGCATTCACCATTTGCGCAAGATTAGCCATTTGAACTGTATTTGCCATACGATGCATAACAGCGAAGATTCCTGCCGCAAAGAGACCGTCTTTCAAAGCGTAGGGTTCCTCCAGAAGCACAATTCTCTTCTCTGCGCCTTCCCTTTCCGCGCTGATTTTGTACCAGATATTCCATTCATCAAAGGAGATCTTGACATGATCCAAACGCAGGTGTTTTATCAGCCCCTCCAGGAGTTTGAGTCTCTGTTCACAGTAGTAGACAGATGCGACGGTACCGAAGTAGTCATCGCAGCCGTGATACTGGTGGATAGAGATGTAATCTATCAGATGTCCCGCATGTTTCAACACAGTCATGTCCCAGCCGGGGTTATCGGCTCCAACTGCGATTACCTTTATCGACGGATCCACACCCTTCATGAACTGAGTGTACTGGCGGAGTTTTTCTGCGTACTCGGCCGCACTGCAATGGCCTACCTGCCAGGGTCCGTATACTTCGTTCCCGATTCCCCAGTACTTAACGCCGTAGGGCTCCGGATGACCATTTTCTTTTCTCATTTGAGCATATTTCGTCGGGGTGTCGAGGTTGCAGTATTCAAGCCAGGCAATTGCTTCGTCAAGAGTCGCCGTTCCGAGACTAACGGCCAGATATGGTTCGGTATTTATTTCGCGACAATACTCTATAAATTCATCAGTCCCAAATTTGTTTGACTCCACACCTCCCCAGATGTAATTGAGAAGTTGCGGGCGCTTTTCGAGAGGGCCTATACCGTCTTGCCAGTGGTAGGCAGACACAAAGTTTCCGCCAGGCCATCTTAAGATTGGGCACTTTATGTTCTTCACGGCGTCCATGACGTCCCTTCTGAAACCCCTCGAATCTGATTTTGGAGATTTCTCGTTATAGATACCGTCGTAAATGCATCTTCCTAGATGTTCTGTGAAGTGACCGTAAATCATATTGTCAATTTTTCCGATCTTCCTAGGCCAGATTTTTACAGATGTCTGCACTTCATTCCCTCCCTGGTAATTAGATGATCACTCTATAAGCCAACTGCTTTCAATCTCAGTATAGTTATGGAATTTTCTGCAAAGGTAAAAGTAAACTCGTTTGATAGACCCGATAGAACATATTTCTTTGGCAGGACCTTTTCAGGGTTCTGGAAAGTGTTCTCATCGAAGACGCTGTCGGAAGTCATCAGAATCACTTCTGCCTGCTCCTTGATCTTCAATTCCTCGCCAATTTCGACTCTGACTTCTTTCTCTTCGGGCCATGGATTCACAATCTTTATGATCAAGTTCTCCGTTTCACGATCATAGACGCAGACGTGGTACAGGGACTTAAACCAGTAACCGATAACCTCGAGATTCTCGTCAGTAAGTTCAGAAGGTATGACCACATCTCCGAGATTCTCATTGAAGAGTTTCTGAACATGATAGCTTGGGGTTCCATATACTCTTGTGTTGTCGAACCAGATCAGGTCCGGCGTCCACTGCGACCAGCCCGGCCTGTTGAATAGAGGCGCGTAAGCCGCCATTATTACTATGTCTGAATTGCGTTCAATGCCTGTCATCAAGGCCGCTTCCGCCATTGCTGCTTGAAGGGAGTTTCTTGTCCCAGCCGCGTGAGCTGCGTATTCTCCGAGCATGACCTTTGGACCAGTTCTGTCGTACTTGTCGTATCTTTCGGTGTTTCTTAACATCCATTCCGGAACAGCGTACATATGTTCGTCAAGAATTTCGACATCGTTTTCTCTTGCCCATCTCCATGCCCGGTTGAATGAAGCTCCTTCATATGAAGGCGGGCCGCTGAACACAATGATGATTTCAGGATATTTCGCTTTGACAGCTTCTCTGAACAACGGGAAGCGATCGTAATACTCCGTTCCCCAGTTCTCGTTTCCAATGCCTATGTACTTGACATCGAACGGTTCTGGATGACCAAGCTCGACACGCTTCGAGCCCCAGAATGAAGTCTGCGGACCATTTGCAAACTCTATGAAGTCAAGAACATTAGTAATCCATTCCTCCATCTCATCTATCGGACAGTACTCGGCTCCTCGAACCTGACAGGACATGCCCGAGTTGAAGATCGGTATGGGCTCAGCTTCTAGGCGTTCCGACAGAAGAAGATATTCGGAGAATCCGATTCCATATGACTGGTGATAGCCCCAGAGGTTGTAATTTGCTTTTCTCTCTTCTACCGGTCCAATTGTATCCTTCCATCTATAGGCGTTCTCCAGGCTGTCACCTTCAACGAGGCAGCCGCCCGGAAACCTTACGAAACCAGGTCTAAGCTCTTCAAGCATATTGAGGAGATCTACCCTCATGCCGTTCCAGTTCTCTTCAGGGAAAAGCGAAATCATGTCCAGGCAGACCTCGCCGGCCCCTTTCAATGTTAGTAGAAGCCTGCTATTGCCGTAGTCTTCGGGGATTTCGAATTCGACCGAATACTTTTCCCACTCAGCGCCAAAAGCCGAGCCGAGGCTTGCCTCAACGATTTTATTGCCCTTCGCATCCGTGAGTAGCACAGCGATCTCACCGCTGTATTCCGAATTACCTCGAATGAATGCGGAAAACTCGTAACGTTTCCCTTTCTTCAAAGGGATGCCGTCGTAACCGTTATTGGAGAGCGATACGGATTTGTTTTCCGATGCAATATCAAAACTCAGGTAATGCAGATTGTTCTCATTCAGCGGTAGGTCCGAGTCTATTGAGAAGGTGGCCTGACAACCTGTTTCAAAGACTGCAAACCAGCCTTCGAGAGGATCTTTGTGTTCGAAAGATCTATTTCTTACCAATTCTGCGTACAGGCCGCCATCTACTGCATGGTTTATGTCTTCAAAGAATATACCGTAGAGGAAGGGACTTATTTCGGGACCAAGATTGCTGGGGTCTATTGTCAGCACATGATCTGTATTCGCAACGAGAGTTACCGGAACAAGAGCCATCATGAGAACAAAGGTTAATAAAATGGTGGCTGTTTTCATTTAGATCACTCCATTCATTGCCCGAGAATAAGGGTGAATTCATTCTTCTCGTTTTTCTTCACTTCGATAATGAATTTCTCTGACATCGCCCCGCTTTCTACCGAGACTTCGTACTTGCCAGCAAAACCGTTGAAAGCCACTGTGCCCGAAATATCCGTCTCGAGATGGGCAGCTGTTTTCCATTCTTCATGAATAAGCCTCTTCAACTCATCATACATCGGTTTTATCGAGAGATCATCGCGCAGAAATCCGCTGCCTGACTGCCATGCCCTGTAGAAATTCCAGTACGTTATTACCTCCACTGCTGGATGGCTGAAGAAGACTTTATAGAATATTTTGGCGATCTCGGCCTGTATCTCCTCGGCCTCACTTATTGAGACGTTGAAAGCATCTATCACGGCGGGGAGAGGAATCTGAAACTCCGATATATGAATAGGTTTTCCCAGCTGAGCCAGCTCGTCAATCGCAAGATATATGCTTTCCAAGGATTGAAGCTGACCAAGCAGGTCCTGAGCAGTGAAGATATGCGCTTCGGCCCCAATCACATCTATTGGAGTTCCTTCATTTATGAGTTGCCGGGCTCTCGAAATGAAGGCTCGCCTGGTCCGTTCATTAACCAACACCCCGTATTCATTTAGAACTGTAATGGCGTCGGGATCGGTTTCCTTAACGATTCTAAACGACTCTGCAATATAGTCCGAACCTATCGAGTCGAACCAGGGTTGAACAATAGGCTCATTAACGACATCCCAGTACTGAATGAGATCCTTGAACTCTTCGACTTCCCTAATAACTCTCGAAAAGAGGTATTCGCGGACTTCGGCCCATTGACCGAGCCTTCCTTTTATTTCTATCCATGCGGGGACGCCTACGCTCGGCGGATTTCCCCAAACAAGTGTGTGACCCTTAACCGGTACTTCGTTTTCACCCAGCCATTGGGCGATTTTCTTCGAGGCTTCGGCCAATCGGATTCTTCCTTCAGTGGACTCATAGTCTGCCCAGTAGAAGGAGGGAAGAGTGGCAAAGTTGAAGAGCTCAAGATACAAACGTTTATACTCCTGGAGATCTTCCTCAGGCAGAGGCCTGATCCCGAATCTCCTTCCGCGGTTATAACTGGTCTGGGCGTATACGTAAAGCAGATATTCCGGAGCATTTCCGAAGTAGAACTCATGTGAAAGTTGTTTGGCGGACACCGAAATGTTCTCCAACGCTTCTCCATCTCTATCTACGATTTCTATCTCAACCTGTACTTTTCTGTCGGACTCTATCCTTTCTTCGAAAGTGCTTACATCGATATCGATAGGCAAAACACTACTTCCAAAAGATAGACTGCATATTAGCAAGCCCAAGATTATTAGCAGACAGGGCCTTGGGGTCATTGCTGACTCTTCTTCTCCAATTCTCCGAAAAGACTTCAGTATTCTAGACATGGTATCTACTCCTTTCCAAGAGATCCCAGGGAGATTCCTTTCATCAAGTATCTGTGGAATGCGATGAAAATTATCAAAGATGGGGCGACAGAGAAGAAAGCTCCCGCCATCATTGGTCCTATTCCTCTATAAGGATCTCCCCACCCCGCGCTGAATCTTATCAGTGCTATAGGCAAGGTGAATTTATCCGACTTGCTCAAGATCAACAGCGGCCATAGGAAGCTGTTCCAGGAACCAAGAAACGTCATCAGGGAAAGAACGAGCATCGCGGGCTTAATGTACGGAATCACGATGCTTATCAGAAACCTGAACTTAGAACACCCATCTATCCATGCAGCATCCTCCAGCTCTTTGGGTATGTCTAGCATGTACTGCCTTAAGAGAAATACCCCGAATGTTCCCCCAAGGCCAGGCAAGATCAGGGAAAGGTAGGAATTAGATAAACCCATACCGTTTATTATGAAGAAATGAGGTATTAGAAAGAGAACGGCGGGGAAGGCCAGGACAGCGACATAAATCCAGAAGATGAACATTCGTCCTCTAAATCTCAATCGAGATAGAGCATAAGCGGCCGGGATTGACAGAACCAGCGTTGCAAGAGTGGAGCTCACCGCAACAATCACGCTGTTGAGAGTTGCTTTGATCAGTGAAAGGCCCCCAGAGGGCGCGAAGATAATCTGATAGTTCTCAGTTGTAGGGTTTTTGGGTATCCACTGAGGGGGAGTCTCAATTACAGCAAGCGTCGTTGACTTCATTGAAGTTGACAACATCCAGAAAATTGGCGCAAACCAGAAAGCTGCAAAGACCCAGAGAAGAACAGTAATAATCAGTGCAGTCACCCGTTTGCTCAGTTTCTTCTTGTTTTTTGCAACCGTAGAAGTCATCTTCTCACCCCTCCGTCGATCGTATCGATTTGGTGACCAGAACGAGCTGAATCACCGCAAATATCAGTACGATCGCAAATATATACCAGGAAATCGCTGCGGCCCTTCCGAAATCCTGTCTTTCAAATCCCACAAGGTAAAGGTAATAGACCAGTGTACGGGTCGTTCCTGCGGGGCCTCCGACTGACAAAATATAGGCCTGGTCGAACAGTCCAAATGCCAGTATTGCCTGGCGAACCACGTCAAAGAAAAGCACGCTCCTGATCCACGGCAATGTAATGTAGATGAACCTCTTCCAGGGACCGGCACCATCGAGTTTGGCAGATTCGTACTGCTCCGGCGGGATTCTTTGAAGAGCCCCTAGATAGAGCAAAATGCTGAATCCCACAATCCACCAGACGGTAACCAGAATAATCACGCCCCACGCGACGGAAGTACTTCCGAACCATGAAACTGCGTTTTCAATGAACCCAGCCTTATTCAAATAGAAATTGGCCAGACCCGAAGGGAATGAGGCAAATATCCACTTCCAGGAACTGAGAATTCCTACCGATCCAAAGAAAGCCGGCGACACAAACGCTATGAGGAGCCAGAGTTGACCGAATCTCTTTTTCTTGAGTATGTGGGCAAATAAGATTGCCACGATTATCGTGAGCGGAACGCTGATTATCGCGAAGATCACCGTATGCTGAACAGTGGGCCAAAATCTCGAATCGTTCCACGTTCGAATGTAATTGTCAAAACCGATAAAGACGTTATCTTTGAGAAGGCTCCAGTTGAAAAAGCTAATTATGAGACCAAAAACCAGCGGAACTACAACAAATAGAGCGAAGAAGAACAGGTGAGGGAGAAGGAACAACCACGATCCTAACTCCCTTCGGAATCGTTTAGGTGATTTAGAATGTGATTGTGTCAATTACTCCTCCTCCCTTCACCAACAAAGCGATTACTTATCTGCGATTAGTTTCTTGACCAGTAGTCGTCAAGGATTTCCTGTACGGCAAATGCAGCTTCTTTCATACCTGCTTCCGGAGATATCGAGTGAAGCACTAATACTTCCTCAAGGTAGACTGCGATCTCGGCCTCGATTTCCGATATCAGTGGGAACATCTGGAACTGTCTTACGTATTCGGAATCCTGAGATACTGCGTAGATGTGAGGAAGTCTTTCCTTCAGTTCCTGACTTTCGGCGACTGATTTTCTTGCAGGAGTCTGGCCCGCTTCATACCAGTCAATGGCGTGGTCCCAAAGATACTTGATGAATGTCGTTGCCGCTCCCAGTACCTTTGGATCTTCAACCATGACGGTTGGCATCGCGAGCACGTGGGATCCTCCAAATACGGCCTTAGTGTTGCCTAACTGAGGAGCTACCGCATAACCGAAATCCTCACCCAGTTGTTCCATCCAGGGTTTAATGGTCCAGATACCGGTTATTAACACAGTGCTCTCCCCAGACTGGAAGGACACGCCAGGGTCGGCAACCTGCATGGGAAGAATACCCTTGTCCTGCATCTCGAGCATCAATTTGCAGACTTCTATTCCGGCCTTTTCGAATGCCGGTTCCTTGAAGTCGTCTGTCAACACTTCGCCGCCATGCTGCCAGAGAAGATGGAACCAGATCCATGTCCAGGCAGGGTTTTCATAGTATGGGGTAAGACCTGGAGGTGTAATGGGTAT
This sequence comes from Mesotoga sp. BH458_6_3_2_1, assembly GCF_003664995.1. Lineage (NCBI taxonomy): Bacteria > Thermotogati > Thermotogota > Thermotogae > Kosmotogales > Kosmotogaceae > Mesotoga > Mesotoga sp. BH458_6_3_2_1. The sequence goes on from NZ_JFHL01000018.1 coordinate 215,458, forward strand.
CAGAGCTTCCATTGCGGAAATGAACTCATCTCTTGTTTTCGGCGGGTTATCGGGATCGAGACCGACCTCTGCGAAGTTTCCTCTGTTGTAGGCCATGTAGAATAGCCATATGTCCATTGGAATACCGACAACTTTACCATCAACTACAAGTCCGTCGAGAACACCGGGGAAGATGTCGTCAGTGTCAATTCCATACTCTTTCAGCCATTCTTCCGTTGTGAAGCCCTTAAAGTGTTCCAGGTAGAGAGGCATGTCGAATTTCCTGATGAACATGATCTCGGGGGCCGTCTTGGATGCAATACCCATCGAGAGCTTGTTCTTCATATCAAGAGAAGACTCTACCACAACATGGACAACTTCAATATCCGGATGTTCTGCATTGAATTTAGCAACAATCTCGTCCATGTACGCTCCGTCAGCTCCGGTAAGCGGTGTCATCATCGTAATGGTTACACCAAAAGAGAAACTAACAGCGACAACTAGCGTAAGTACCAAAAACATAAACTTTCTCATTTGTTTCACCTCCCAATAAAGGTAAACGTTTGATAGTCGAAAAAGAACAGATCGCAATCAGGTGTTCACTCTTTAGCTTGTCATATCACCCTCCAAAAGAGTGGATTGTTTCAATCTGTCAGACCTCAAAATAATTAAGATATATCTTCCGTGAATGAGTATTTAGTATGAGTTGGATTCGAGAGTCAAGGCTTAGACGAATGCTGATCGGAAAACATTTATATGTACGTACCTAATTGCAAAACAGAAAATCCTTCACAAATCAGTTCCGCAAAAAAGTCTTGTTCCGAATGCTCCAAAGCCAAAATAATCGATGATATTAAAAGAAGAATCAATTTACGGTCATATTCTAGCAAAATATCGAATGACTCACCAAATTGAATTATAGACATTCTGCGATGATCTGAGCCCGACTTCGCCCGATATCTTTCTCATTCATTGCTCGGACACCGAAAAGATCAGTTCTCTTCGATTTCTTTCGCTTTTTCATGAAGTAATGTCCGTACATATATAGAGTAGAGAGTTCAGTAACGACGAACACTCTGAGTGTGTCTAGCTGGCAATACCTTTAGAGTCCCGAGTTTTGGTAAGTGGTTAATTGAGCATTAAGGCAATTCGCAAATGCAGTGAAGAACAGACCTTCCCCAGATCATGAATCCGTACCATGAGAAGATCATAGAACGGAAGGCGTAGAATAATACCTATTGCAGCATGCTGGCTTCATCAAAAGTCCTTGGTGATTCGTGGTGGGAGTGGGGCTAGAGTTTGGGTCTTAAAGAACAAGAGTAATGCGAGATATTTTTAGAGAACAGTCTTCCCTTCGCAAAATTCAGTTTCAACTTCTTCTGACTGGAAAAGAAGAACTAGATAGACTGTTTTTGAAAACGCCGTTTGGATAAGGTGAGGAATTGAGAATCGTTGAGGTGCTGCGGTCCTGTCATTCTGAAAGGTGGGTGTTTCCGCTATACGAAACTGGAGCCTTGAATCTCATACTACGGCTTTCAGAAGTTCTTCTAAAAGAGGACGTGATTCTACTCTAGCGAAGTGTGCTCTTCCTACATCACGGCTGGTTATCGCCAACGGGGGACTTCCGTCATTCCTAAATCTTCAGGCCATGTGAAACCGCTTTGTTCTTTCTCTTATCAGAAACTGCCCTCGCTCTTAATAAATCTAAAGTTGCGTCTCAAATCCAGTCCCCAGAGAACTGGTCCTCGAACACCTTAGCCTCAGCCTCTCACATTTCACTTGAGATACTGTTTCGCTTCTGCTACTGAGCTTCTCTCTATCAATTCCGGTTGGTGAACAACTCTATGAGTATTGGAACCATTTAGCATGTCCAGGAGAATCTCGACAGATTTCCTCCCCACCTCTTCTTTAGGGTGGGCAAAGGTGGTTAGGACTTCTCTGAAATCTCCGATTGGTCCGTCGTCAAATCCGATTACGGATATATCTTCGGGAATATTCAGCGCCAGTCTTTTGGCTACTAACTGAAGCTGAAGAGCAGTCGCATCGTTGTAGCAGAATACTGCTGTCGGACGCAGCTGAGAGGGGAGAGACATGAGTTCATGAGCTATCTGCATAGGCGCTCCGGTAAATTCCGAGACGTTGAAGGACTTCTCGTAAATCTTAGTAAATCCAAGCTGCTTGCAACGGTCGACGAAACTCTTTGCCCTTATGACGCCCGGCAGATGTGTTGACTTGTAGATTACAGCTACTCTCTGGTGGCCGTATTCAAAGAAGATTTCCGACGCCTTTTCCCCTCCGTATGCGTCATCGAGGACATTGCAGCTTACGTTATCGATATTCCAGTCACTGTGGACGAGAACGATCTTCACTCCGGATTTGGCCATGGACTTTACGAGATCCTTGTTTGACCTCTTCGTCGCGCTGTAAACTGGGTCGATTATTAAGCCCTTCACTCCCGATTCGATCCACTCCGTAAGAATCTGCCTCTCCTTCACTGGATCTTCCGCTGAATTACCCAACAGCATCTTGTATTCGTTCCGGAAGAGATGATCTTCAGCTCCGAGAACAATATAGGGGAATATGTAGCTGGTTATCTGTTGCACAAGAATGCCGACAAGGTGGTTATCGCTGCCATAGCTGACGAAGGTTCCAAGGCCCGGTCTTCTCACGATAGCCGCTTTGAAAGAGAGTCGATCCAAAGCTTTTCGAACTGTCTCTCTACTGGCACTGAACTTGTTCATCAATTCCTTCTCTGTGGGGAGTTTATCCCCTACAGAGTATTTCCCGGACTTGAGTTCTTCGAGCAGGTAACGTTCAATGACAGTATACTTTGGAGTGATGGCAATCGCCCCCAGTTAGAATGTACGTACATATAGGATTTTACACTTCAATATTGGTTGAGTCAAGTTTTCTTAGAAAGAGATAGTCTCGATCGATCTTTGCCTTTCAAAGGGTCATACGGAGAATAAATTCTTCTGACCTGAAAGAGAATACCTGCCGATGACAATAGCCTAAGCCCTTTCTAGAGCTTCTTTTCGAGAAGATCTAGATGATATACTTCAGTCGGGAGGTGGAAATAATGAAGAAATTACTGCTCGTAGTGACTTTAGTTTTGGTTCTTTCTGTTTCTGCGTATGGATACACTTTCAACACAAACAATATCGGAGCTTCAATCGCTTACTTTCCCTTCATCCTTCAGACCTTCTCGGCAAGGGGATACTATCATTTTGGTTTTAAGCTTACAAATCCCTGGAGCATTGGCCCTATAGATTTCACTCAAGTCATGTTGTACGCTGGTCCCACGGTTTCTTACAGCTATGACAACGTTCACCATAGTTTTGAGGCTGGTATCAGCGGAAGACTCTTCTCTGGAATTGAAAATCTTTCTTTCAATCTTTTTGGAAGAAGATTTATGATTGCTGTAGGTCTCAGAGGTTCATCTGCCTTCTCTTTCACGACTCTTAAGCTTTCAAAGCCTCGAATATCACCGGCTCTAAGCATTATCGATGTTACGAAAATGACTAACAGAGTGAATTACTCGTTGTTCTTCTGGCCGCTGCCGGTATTGTTGGGATTCGATCTGTACTTCTAATCGGCTAGTACTGTTGTTCCTTCGTACTACCCCTTTGTTAAATAAAGAAGTGGATGGAGTAGTAGAGAAGATGGCATTTTTCGGCTGAAGGGTTTTTCCGATACGAAAACTTCTAATAGGATGTGATCCGCTTATGAGGGTATTCTCTGTTATGGGAAGTCCAAGATTGAAGGGCAATACTATGCTTGTCCTGGATTATTTCACGAAGGGGATGAGAGAGGGACACGATAAGCTGGAGTTGAAATCCGTCTTTCTTCATGGTAAGAAGATCGAACCGTGCGCGGGCTGCGACAAATGCAAAAATGGTGGCGAATCCTGCGTAATTAATGACGACATGCTTGATCTTTATGGTGAAGTCTTTGCCGCCGATGTGATTATCTTTTCCACACCCATATACTGGTGGAATATGAGTGCTCAGTTGAAGACTTTCCTTGACAGATTGTACGCACTCGACTACGAAAAGGCCTTCAAAGGAAAGAAGTTCGTTCTTCTCATGACTTACGGTGGTGAGGATCCTAATTCCGGAGCCGAAATTGTCGAAAAGAGTATGAGGGAGATCTGTGACTTCGTTTCTATGGAGTTTTCTGTTAGTTTCGGAATGTGCAGCGAGCTGAGTGAAGATGAAAGAGAGGAGGCTCTAAAAAAGGTCTACAATCTTGGTTTTGATCTTTGAGTTTTATGCAGAACGAGAAGAACTTTGGAAGAATCGATGGCTTAAGTAGTTTCAGAGTCGAAGTAGCATTGAATTTCTTCTAAGGGAATCATGAAATTCGATCTCTGCCGCATTCAGATGGTGCTCATTCTATGCTAATCATTACCCACATCGTCCTCTCTGGAGCTCAATCATCTTGTTCCTCAATTCCAGAATCCGCTAGAATTCACGCATCTCTTCAGTCTCCCCTCTCTCTTTTTCTCTAGCGTTCTTAAAAGAACCTGGACGCGTAGCGTCAGAACTAGAGCCGCTTTTCTCTCTTCACTTTGGCTTCTTGCGTTTTGTTGCCTCCTGCGAAGCAGAATCACTTCCTCGCGCAGCGAGCCTCACTTCCCCGGATGCTACTCCGGGCATCACTTCCTGGGATGTTCTTCCCGGCATCACTTCTGCTCTTACCAGACCCTAGACCCGATTCTTCCTGGCTCTTGATCTAAATCCCCGCTCGAGCGGGGGGGACCGCTTGCGGTGGGGTGTGTGCTCTTTGAACAACGTTTAGAATAGATTGGCCTGTTCGCAATTGAACGATATATTCACTACTTCACGTTATTAATCTGTAATCCATATGTATGCTCCTGCCAGAGACCAAGAACTAACATCGAGCAATCACTCACATCGGTCTATTTCAGAGCATCGGTTTTTTTCGCATACTAAGACCTACACCCTCCGCCACTACGTGGCCCTCCTCCCTCGAGGGAGGACTTAAGATCAGGATCATCAGGAGTCAAATACAAACTCACGCGAGATCCGGCATATTTATGGCACTTGACTCCCTGACTTACGTGTAATGATAAGCTTTCCGAGAGCTGAAGAGGTGCATTCGTCTTTGCGTGTTGTTTTGAAGCCTCATTTTCTTCAATTAGGTGTCTTATTCATTTTTCTATCTATTGACAGTCAGCGATAACGGTATATAATATCTTTGACTAACCGGTCAGTCAGGAGGTCTATATTGAAATCTTCAGATGTCAACGAGGCTCGAGAAAGAATAATAAAATCATCGATAGAGTTGTTTTCTCAAAAGGGATTTCACGCGACAACCGCAAGTGAGATAGCGGAAGCTGCGGGGGTAACCAAAGGTCTCATATACTATTACTTCGATAGCAAAGAAGAAATTCTGAGCCACGTGGTGGATTCTCTGCTAAGAGATGCGACGACGATTGCTATGGACTTCGTTCAGGCAAGTATTATCCAGATGATAAGAGATGGAGAGCTAGATATAGAGCATGACAGGATGAAGTTCATAGATGAAGATTCGGTTGCGCGTTTCGTGAAGAGGTCACTCTCCTATTACGACAAGATACTCGACTATCTCATTGAGAACAGGCTGACTCTGAGAATATTGATGTACGAATCCTTGAAAGAAAGCAAACACCACGACGACCTTTTCAGACTGCTTGATCTTACAAGAGATACCGATGACAACCCGATTTTCAAATCGATTTCCGAGGCCGATAGTGACTTCAACTACTCTTCAGAAATGACGCTCTTCAAATTCTTTTTCTCGATAATTCCGCTTGTAACCTTTGCGGCTTACTACGACGATTTCAAAAAGAAGAGTCTGATGAGTGATGAAGAATTGCGTAGCTCCTTTCTTCAATCATTTCGAGTTGTTCTCTCTTCCCTGATAAATGGGACCGAGATTTCGCTGAGGACAGGAACTCCTGGTCAATCGTGATCGGAGCTCACCAGTGGGAAGATTTCACGAAGCCTTCTAGTGTGACTTCATTAGTTTTGAAATGAATAATTAGACAAATAGATGTGGTGGAGGGATTTTATGACTTGGCATTTCATTGAGACAAAAGCGGTTACCGAAGAACTTGATGTCGATCCAGGAATTGGCCTAGGTTCTTCTGAAGCGGAAGAACGTCTGGGCAAATACGGCGAAAACACTCTCCGCGAGGAGAGAAAGAAGACGAATCTTGAACGCTTTGCAGAGCAGTTCAAGGACGTAATGATAATCATTCTGATTGCCGCCGCCGCGATTTCGTTTATTGTCTCGATCTTCGAAAAGGAAGGGTTCTTCGAGCCGGTTCTGATAATACTTATTGTAATCCTGAACGCTGTTATCGGCGTAATACAGGAGAGTAAGGCAGAGAAGGCTCTGGATGCTTTGAAAAAGCTCTCTTCACCAAACGCCAGGGTAATTCGTGACGGAGAACAAAAGTTAATTCGAGCATCGAAGCTGGTACCGGGAGATATTATCCTCATCGAGGCCGGTGACTTCGTTCCTGCCGATGCGAGAATCTTTGAAAGCGCGAGTTTGAAGGTCGATGAGTCTGCCCTTACCGGTGAATCGGTCCCCTCCGAGAAATCGGCAGATGCAATCGTTAAGGAAGAGGCTTCTCTCGGTGATAGACACAACATGGTTTTTTCAGGGTGCGGCGTCAGTTATGGAAGAGGGAAGGGCGTCGTCGTTGAGACGGGAATGAAGACAGAAATGGGAAAGATCGCGGGCCTGCTTTCTGGAGAAGAAGATACCCAAACTCCTCTCCAACACAGACTGGCCGTTCTCGGGAAGTATCTCGGCATCGCCGCTCTTATTGCCTGTGCAGTGATTTTTCTTGTGGGGCTCATCGAAGGTATTCCAATAATGGAGATCTTCATGATCTCTGTTTCGCTAGCAGTTTCGGCGATTCCGGAAGGGCTTCCGGCGATCGTGACAGTTGTGCTTGCCATTGGAGTCCAACGAATGGTGAAGAGAAACGCTATAATTCGAAAGCTGCCCGCCGTGGAGACTCTCGGAAGCGCCACTGTAATCTGTTCAGATAAGACGGGGACTCTCACACAGAATAAGATGACCCTTGTCAAGGCCTTTTCGGCTGCCTCGTCAGTTACTGAGGACATCAGCGGTGACAACTCGTCTGAAATGAGGGACCTTTTGCTGTATGCGACGCTTTGTTCAGACGGAAGAGTCGTTATTGAGGATGGAGAAGAGAAGCACATCGGTGACCCGACCGAGACCTCTATAGTGCTTGCGGCCATGAGAAATGGGATCCTAAAAGATGAGATAGAGAAAAAGTATCCGAGACTGGCCGAGATACCATTCGATTCAGAACGTAAGATGATGACAACTATTAACGGCATCGATGGAAAGAACGTGGTAATTGTTAAAGGCGCGATAGATTCAGTCGCCACAAGATGCACATCCGGAGAAGTCGAAAAGGGGAAAGAGATCGCGGAGGAAATGGGAAGCAGTGCGCTTCGAGTTCTTGCCATAGCCTCCAGAGAAATCAATACGATTCCAGCGACCCTTGATCCAGCCGAGATTGAGAGTGGTCTCACGTTCCTTGGTCTCGTTGCTATGATAGATCCGGCGCGTCCCGAAGCGAAAGAGTCCGTCGGACTTTGCCGCCAGGCAGGGATTAGACCCGTGATGATCACCGGCGATCACAAACTCACGGCTGCGGCTATTGCCAAAGAAGTCGGCATCTTGCTTGACGGAGATGAGGTTGTCTCCGGAATCGAGCTCTCAAAAATGTCTGATGATGAACTGGACAGGAGAGTAAGAGACATCTCGGTCTATGCAAGAGTATCTCCGTCAGACAAGATAAGGATCGTTCGTGCATTACAAAAGAAGGGTGAAGTCGTTGCAATGACTGGGGACGGGGTGAACGATGCTCCGGCTCTAAAAGCCGCAGATATCGGATGTGCGATGGGAATAACCGGAACCGATGTTGCGAAGAGCGCGGCCGACATGACGCTCACTGACGACAATTTCGCGACGATTGTGCATGCCGTTAAGGAAGGTCGCGGCATATACGACAATATCAGAAAAGTGGTTGGTTTCCTGCTGGGAACAAACATTGGAGAGATACTCACAGTCTTTACAGCAATGATGATCTGGAGAGAAGCTCCGCTGATATCTGCACAACTGCTCTGGATAAACCTAGTGACCGACAGCCTTCCGGCGATCGCTCTCGGTATGGAGCCAGTAGAGAAGGATGTCATGAAAAGAAAGCCTAAACCCAAGAATGAAGGCATTTTTGCCAGGGGACTTGGTATTCAGGTTCTTCTTCAAGGAGCTATGTTTGCCATCCTCACTTTGATCGGCTTTGCGATTGGCTGGAAGAGCACCGGAGATGTTGTTGTCGGGAGAACCATGGCCTTTGTCATTCTTTCTTTAACTCAGATCTTTCACTCGTTCAATATGCGGTCAAACCACTCGCTGTTCAGAATCGGGATCCTTTCAAACAAGGTACTATCTCTTGCAGTGTTGACATCGCTGGCCATGGTGGCTGCAGTTGTATTCATCTCTCCTTTCGCGACAGTTTTCGGATTGACTCAACTGGAGACGCCGATGTACGTTCTGGCTCTCCTTCTCTCACTGGTGCCTATTCCCGTAATTGAGATTGCGAAGTTGATTGGACTTATTCGCCACAAGCATTGACATAATGAACGAAAAGTAGCTACCTGTACCCGGTCCGGTTTTTCTCTAAAGTTTTTTCGTGCGACTCAGATCCATTGTGACAACGAGTCTCCAGTCGATTCTCTTGTTCATATGGTTACAATCGCGGGCTGGGACGATACCATATCGATTGCGTGTGCGCCCGGACCTGGGCTTGGCTCATAAAAGACAGCTTGAGTGAAGATCTCCATGACGGAGGGTATTTCTGGCTTCCATACTATGACACGGTCTTCCTCAAGGGAAATAGCTATGAGGTAAGTTTGTCGCAGCCTGCGGCGAAGAGTTACGATCGAATGCGCTATCAATCTAGTGAAGGCATCCTTTCAGACTCTTGTCATTACCCACATTATTTTTTCTGAAGCTCAATCATCTTATTCCTTAGTTCCATAATCGGCCTGAAATCTCGCGTCTCTTCAGTCTCCCCTCTCTTTTTCTCTAGCGTTCTTAAAAGAACCTGGACGCGTAGCGTCAGAACTAGAGCCGCTTTTCTCTCTTCACTTTGGCTTCTTACGTTTTGTTGCCTCCTGCGAAGCAGCATCACTTCCTCGCGCAGCGAGCCTCACTTCCCCGGATGCTACTCCGGGCATCACTTCCTGGGATGTTCTTCCCAGCATCACTTCTGCTCTTTCCAGACCCTAGACCCGGCTCTTCCTGGCTCTTGATCTAAATCCCCGCTCGAGCGGGGGGGACCGCTTGCGGTGGGGTGTGTGCTCTTTGAACAACGTTTAGAATAGGTCGGCCTGTTAGAAATTGAACGATGTATTCACTACTTTGCGTTATTTGGTCTGTGATCCATAGGTATGCTCCTGCCAGAGACCAAAAACTAACACCGAGCAACCGCTCTCAGAGTACTATTTCAGAGCGTCGGCTCTTCTCGTGTACAAAGACCTACACCCTCCGCCACTACGTGGCCCTCCTCCCTCAAGGGAGGATTTAAGATCAGGATCGGCAGGAGCCAAATAAGATTCGCGCATAGACCAGCATATTAGTGGAATTTAACTCTCTGACTTAAAGATCATGATGAGCTTTCAGAATCGGTGACAACTTCGTCAATACACAAAAGCAACGGCCGCAGTTCTCTGGGAAGCGATTGCGCTCACTTCATTGCCAGAGAAGACGGTTCTGCCAAAGCCATTGGCCTAATAACGGCTAATAGAGAAGGATCTATCAAATTCGAAATCTAAGTTGGTGGAATGAGGGCAAAAAAGTGACCCCCTAGACTGTGCTGTTTTCAGACGAGGTTCTTGTCGAAGAGAGAGGATACCGTGTGATTGATCCAGTCGAGAGTTGCCTATTATGCGAGAGGACTTCGTTGTGGCAATAGGCTTCTCCTATAACACCGAGTTCAAGAAGAAACCGTTAGTCTTTGCAGTCAGTGATGAATAACCCGCAGAGCTTGTGAAGACCTATCGAGCTTCCGGATTTCCTTCACAAAGACGTTCACTCTGCAGAATTTAGTAGTATAAGGGAAAACAGTCACGAGATTCGTATCTATTCTTCGTAAGGTCTGTCATTCCTTCTTCTGAAAACCCCGTTTGACTTAAGTTGTTTGTTCCAGTATTTGTCGAAAATGCCGATCGGGGAAAGGGCCAGAGCGATCGCTTTGGCGGCCAATGGTATTCTCTCCGGATCTGCGATTTTTCCGAGCAGATCTTTGTCTAGCTTACCGGTCTTTCCATAGATCTCTCCGAGTTCCCGATATCTCTGAAGTATCTGCGAATCTTCAGAAAGAAATCTCGCTCCTTCCATCCCTCCCCTGCTGATGCATCCCCCATAGTCTGCTCCGAGTCTTCCTGTAAGCTTCTGCAGGTATCTTTCGACGAATCTCAGGTTCAGAGTCTCAGGGAAGCCGCACTGGATGGAAAACAAGAACTCTTTTCCCGATAACCTCCCCCTCAAGTTATATAAGGTCTCAAATAGCCCCATCACCAAGCCTGGCATGCTGTCCACATACAAGGGGAAGGCAAAGAGAACCTTATCTGTAACGGCGATTCTATCTGTCACATCAGAGAGGGCCGAATGCTCTTCGATCAAGTTCACAACTTCTGGCTGGAGATCGTTCTGGAGAGCGGCTTTTATTCCACTCAAGAAGTGATTCGCAATTACGAGTGAGTTACTCCTGCTTCCTCTAGGTGATCCATTAATGACTAGTAATCGCATATGCGACCTCCTCAGGCGATCTCTCAACGGAATCGAAGAATACAAGACTGGTTGCCATCTCAATTGCCACCCGTTCATATATTGCCCGAACTATTTCCAGATCCTCTTCGTCTGTATCGATTTCTTTCCCGATCAGGACACCCAAGAGCGGGTAAGTCTTGTAGCGCTTCTTATGGTGGATTTCGCCAGCTCTTACTGTGAAATAGGGATGGACGATCGGAATCATTTTGTCGATTGCTTTCTTAAGAATCGATGTGGTGAAGCCGAGAACGAGCGGTGAAGCAAAAAGAAGTAGATCGGAATTCACTGCGGCCCGTCTGATTTTGACTGTGTCATCCGGAATGATGCATTCTCCAGGAGTCTCGATCCAGCATCCAAAACATCCCATGCATTGCTTGATCTGCAGATCTCTCAGCTTGAAATACTGAATCTCATTCTTCATCTTTGAGAGAGATTCGATGAGCTTTTCCAGGTACTCTTCAAAAGTGCCTCTTTCCTTATTGGTGCCGTTTAGAATTGTGATCTTCATTGCATTGAGCCCCTTTCGAATATCACGGGCGAACCACTTTCGGCCGAATCATAAAAGGCGTCGAGGAGGCTCTGAACGAGAAATGCCTGTTCGGGATTGGGTAATTCAGCGCTCCCTCCCCGGCAACGATCAAAAAATGCTCCTAACGATCTCATATAGCAGTTTTTATCTTCTACAAAGGGAAGAGAAATATCTGCCAGCTCGCCGTGAATTTCAGTGAATACTTCGGGCGGAAAGACTGTGGCGCCTGCCCTGTCGCCGAAGATCTGAAGATTCATTGTTGAACGATCCTTCATGTTCAACGCGAAAGCCGTTTTCAGAATCAATGATGCTCCGTTTGCGAATTTCACGAACCCAAAAGCCGAATCTTCAACATTGAATTTACCCGGGTCCCAGCTGCCCATCAGACCGACACCCTTCTTGTTACCTATCTTGCAGTAGGTGCTGGCCGTCACGCTTTCTGGTTCTGGGAAACCCATCATGAAGAGGGCGAGATCGAGCATGTGCACGCCGATATCCATCAGGGGTCCTCCGCCCTGCATTTCCTTGTTTGAGAAGGAACCCCAGCCGGGTACCCCGCGCCGTCTCAAGAAGTTCCCCTCGCAAAGATAGACTTCGCCAAGATCGCCGTTATCAACGAACTTCTTGATAGCGATTGCCTCGCTCCTGTACCGGTAATTGAAGTTAAAAGAAAGAATCCTTCCTTCTTTCCTCGAAGCGACCATCATCTGGTAGACCTCTTCCTTGGTCATAGCAGGAGGTTTTTCACAGAAGACATGGCAACCTGTCCTAAGTGCGGTCACTGTGGCAGCCGCATGAAATCTATTCGGCGTGCAGACAAGTGCTGCATCTGGCTTGAGAAGCGAAAGCATCTCCTCATAATCTTGGAAAGCCCGTTCTACACCGAATTTGGTCGCCAGTCTTTCGGCTCTCTCCGCAACAATGTCTGCAATCCCGACAAGATCCAATTTCTCCCTCATTGATGAAAGAATGGGCAAATGTGTAACCTCGACTATCTGCCCAGCACCGATTATCGCAACCCGGAGTCTGTCGTTTCTCATGTGTCGGTGTTCCCAACTATGCTTCTTATGAAGCAACAGGATTCTCTGTATCTCTCGATCGGGTCGTCTCCAGCAACCCTGCATTCAAAGACCACGTTTCCGCTGTAATCGATTTGCGAAAGTGCAGAAAAGAAATAATCGAAATCAAGATGGGCCTGACCCGGTTGATAGCGGTTGCTGTCGGCGATATGTACGTGCGCAATATACTCCTTGTTCTGCACAATGCTTTTACGAAGATCGGCCTCCTCTATATTCATATGGAAGGCGTCAGCGGTAAGTCTGACATTCGAAAATCCGCCCAGCTCTATCAGTTCCGCGGCAGATTGCAGGGTGTTAAGCATGTGATCCTCATACCTGTTAAGGGGCTCGAGATAGATAAAGGTGTCAGTTTGGGCGGCCACTTTGTCCAAGCTTTCGAGGGAGTCAAGCAGAACTGACGTATCTTCTGAATCGGTTCTAGGGGGGACCATAGGTGGAAGTCTCTTCGAAAAGATTCCCCAGGCGGCAGGAACTACTATACCTTTCCCGCCGACGTCGGCAAGTGCTTTCAGGATCTCTACGATATCCTTTACTGCTTGAGATCTCCTCTCGCTCGAGAAATCTCCTATCCAGCCGCGGTAACCGCCGCATGCGCTTGTAACTGGAACGCCGGTGGAACGAACGGCCGCCTTCACTTCGGCGAACTCTTCGATCAAGAGTCTTCCATCTATCTCGAAACCGTCGAAACCCAGCTTATACATGAAACTCATTTTCTCCTCCATTTTTGAAGGAAAGAACTCCTTGTCTTGAGTGACCAGCTTCATATATTCCCCCTTTCACAGGTTAGTCATTGACGTAGATTCAACTGGATTTAAGACAAGCTATCTATTCTCTCTTGGTAGCCCGCAATTTTTCACATCTTTGTTTCTGAAGTTCGATCATCTCTTTTCTCAGTTCACAAATCGGTTTCATTATCACAGATACCAAACTGTGTTTTTTGAAGCGCGTTTCCAATCGTGTGTCCTGTTCACGATTGAAGGGCCTTGCTTTCTGATCAGATAACGGAATTTCTCCAGCAAACCTGCCTTTTCCAATTACGATTATACAAAGGAGTCTCTTGGTCTTCAGAGACTTGCGCCCTCAGCTACTGCTCGTTCCCCTCTTCGAGGGAGAATCTATAATCAAGATCATCAGAGGTCAATCGCGGCATTTGCAAATAGCTCCCGATCACCTCCCGACTCATGGATTATTATGAGCCTTCAGAAGGCAACTCCGAGCTTGATGCTCAGCTCGGGACTTGTATCGACGTATTTGCAGTAGGCTTTAGCGGACTCTTCAAAGCCGACGACGGGACTGACTATTTCATCGCCGCGAATAGAACCTTTGCATATCATCTCCCAGCAGACTCTTTCAACCCTTTTTCTGTCCCACCTCGGATAGTCGGGTCCCGGTTCACTTGCCGCACGGGAGAAGATCAACCGTCCGTAATTGTAATGGGCTTCACGTCCAAAATTGATGCCCCCGAGAAACTCCTTTGCCCAGGCAACGTAGGAAATCGTTCCCCCATGTGCAAGACCTCTGAGAGCCGATTGCAGAGCGGAGGGAGCTCCGCTTGTCTCGATTATGCAATCTGCACCGGTTTTAGCGGTAAGGCTCTTGATCTCTAGTCCAACATCGCACGCTTTTGGATCCAAAGTAAAATCTGCTCCTGAGTTTCGCGCAGCCTCCCGTCTGACTTCAATGGGGTCGACTGCTATCACGGGGCTGGCCCCGATCTTCTTCGCGAGCTGGACTGTAAGCAGTCCTATGGCTCCAAGCCCTATTACTGCAACATGATCACCCGGTCTCACATTCCCGTCTCTGATCCCAGACAGAGCAAACTGAGCTGGATCATAGCACACGGCGCTCTTCCAGGAGACAGCTTTGGGAACTCTCAATAGACGATGATTGCCTAAGGCGTTTACAATATGAGTCTCGCGAATTCCTCCGTAAGAACAGACCCTCTCGCCAACACCATAGTCCTTCACATCCACACCCTTCACGACGATTTTACCTACCCACATATTGCCGAGATTCCAGGAACCGAACTCAACTCCTTTTTTCTGATCCGGCGATCGAGGGAGTAAGAGCTTCCAGTCGTCATCGTAATATTCGTCTATAAGCGGGCTCTCGCCTCTGAAATCTGCTATCTCCGAACCGTGCTTTGGAGAAGCGAACTCGACTTCAACCATAACCTCGTTCGCAGCAATCTTCCTGTCCCTGTATTCAACAATCTCCGCTTTTCCTGGCGCAGTTGCAACAAGCATTCTTGGCATTTCCACATACCCCCTGTTCAAAAACCGTCTTCCAGTTTCGATTATTATCCCATACGACAAACTACATGCTTCGGTTCCTGAAGACAATTCCAGGAATTGAAAAATCGTATGTGTTTTTGGGGCGATTTGGAAAGGAATGAATTTATTGAAGGAATCGATGCAACCGACGGTTTAATCCTACTGCTTCTTTTGGCCGTAACCTGCTAATCTTGAATCCAGGCTCTACTTAGAGCTTCCCATTGTAAGACCTCGAACAAGGTCGTTTTGCACGAGCAGACCGAAAACGATCATAGGGAGTACGGTGATTATTGCCGCCGCGCTCATTACTCCCCATTCTATGTTTCTTTCGCTTACAAACATGTTGACCAGAACGGGTAGAGGTCTGGTGTCTCTGCCTGTAAGAACCAGGGCAAACAGAAACTCGTTCCAAGCGATGAGCGCGCATAGTATGGACGTGGCCGAGAGTCCTGGCATCACGAGAGGGAGGACGACTATCCTCAACGATTGAAATCGCGTACACCCATCTATCATGGCAGCTTCTTCAAGAGAGGTGGGGATCTCCTGAAAGAAACCGCGCATCATCCAGATCGCGAACGGGACGCTGAAAAATGAAAGCGCCAATACGATAGGAAGGTAAGTATTCGAGATTCCCAGATATCTGGCGATCATGAAGAAGGGCAGGACCATGACGATCGGCGGCGTCATTCTTGCTAGCAGGACGACAAAAGCGATCGTGTTTGCATGTTTCCAGTCGAACCTTGCCAGAGCGTAAGCCGCCGGCACGCCAAGCATAAGGGCTATAACTGTCGAGAAAAACGTTATCATGACACTGTTGATTAAAGAGCTGACAAACTCTGAATTCCCGAAGAATTTCGCGTAATTCTGGAAGGTAATACGTTCTGGGAACCACTTGGGAGGCATCGAGAACTGGTCGGCCTCAAATTTGAAAGAGGAAAGTAGTATCCAAGCCAGTGGTACCAGAGTCCAGATTAGCGCCACAGCTATGACTACAAAGACCACTATTCTGGTAAAGAGTTTCCTCCTAAGCATAGTTCTTTCCACCACCTATTATCTTCATGTACAGTATCGTGAAGACCACAGCTATTGCGAATGTCAACATATTAATTGCCGATGAAAAGCCGACATTGTACGACTGAAAGGCTGTTCTGTAACCGTAGAAGGCGAGAGTCTCTGTAGCAGTTCCGGGACCTCCTCCGGTCATTATAAATACAATATCGAAGACACGCAGAGATGTTAGGGTCCTTATTACCACTGCGACCAGTATTGAAGGCCTGAGAAGCGGCAAGGTTATGTAATAGAATCTCTGAAGTGAACTCGCTCCATCCACAAATGCTGCTTCATACGGCTCGTAAGGGATTGATTTGAGCCCTGCAAGCAATACGAGAGTCACAAATGGAATGTACTCCCAGGCATCTGCAACAATCAATACAGGCATCGCCGCAGAGGGATTTGATAGAAGGGGTTTCTCGACAAGTCCTCCAAGTCCAATCTGCCTGAGCAAATGGATTATCGGTCCATAATCGCTGTTCAGGACGAACCGCCAGACATACCCGACGACAACGGGAGCGATCATGAATGGGACCAGCAAAACCGACTGAACGATCTTCCAGCCTTTGAATTCCGTATCCAGAGCAAGAGCTATGCACAGCCCCGCAATCAGCTCAATTAAGACTGCCCCCATAACAAAGTAGAAGGTCCTTCCCACAGTGTCCAGCGTGAACGGGTCGGTGAATAGCCTGACGTAATTGCTGAAGCCCGCCGCCCTTATGCCCAGATCTGGCCTGAGCAGATTCCACCGCAAGAAGGACATCACGACCGTATATGTCAGTGGAATCATGAAGATTATGACTATAAAAACCATTGAAGGAAGAATATACGAATAACCTCTAGATCTATGTCTCGACTTCATCTGATCACCTATCATAAGAATAGCCGGGTCTTTCGACCCGGCATTGTATCAAATCAATAGTAGCCTCCGTCTCTCATAAGTCTGTCGACTTCCTTAACTGCGTCATTCAAAGCCTGTTCGGCAGTTTTTGTTCCTGCCAGGAATTCCGAAACCGCCGGAGCTATTATGCCGCTCACAATGCTTCCGCCTTCGGGAATCAAGGGTACTATAGGCGTCGGGATACAGTTTTCCATAGCCGCAGCGAAATCGCCGATCCATGGGAACGACTCGGCAAGTAACGGACTGTTGAGAGCCGAGAACCTTGCAGGTATGTTGCCCGTAGGTGCTGCTTCAACTTCGTTCTGCGTCTCTGTAACATAAAGCAACCAATCCAGAGCCGCTTCCTTGTCTTGAGCCGCACTGCTGACCGAGAACCCCCAGGAAATGTAGAGCATCGGAAGCTTCTCTCCCAGTTTCTCTTCTGGCCGTGGGAATCCGACGAAACCACCCTTGCCGACTACAGAGGACCTCGATTCATCTTCGACGTAGAACATTCCAGTTGTCCAAACCTCTGCCATTGCGCTGCGTCCACCTATGAATTCATTCAGGGCTTCCTGGAAGTCATAGTTCATTGCAGCGGGATTGGCGAACTGGAACATGTACTTCACTTCTTCGAGAGCCTCGATGCCGGCTTCGGAGTTGAAGATAGGGCGCATGTTCAAATCGAGCAACGCTCCGCCTTTTGCCCAGAGCCTTTGCATGAAGTGAGTCGCAAGGAAGATGCTTCTTCTTCCCATGAGAGTTACACCGTAAAGATCCGGCGGCCTGTTGAAAAACTCTGCGATATCTCTGTACTGCTCTAGAGTCTGTGGCGGCTGAAGTTCGTAGCCGTATTTGGCAATGAAGTTAGCCTTTTCCGTCGGGTCTTCGAAAAGGTCCTTACGGTAAATTATTCCTCCGAGTTCGTTCATGTAGGGTACGATGTACGTCTTGCCGTTCAGTTTGGCGTTTCTTATTCCCGGAATGTCCGACTCGTTGATCTTCTCGTATCCAGGAATATCGCTGATCGGATAGATGTAGTTCGCAATCGAAAGAGCCGGGTACCAGAGCATAGAAATGTAAGGTACGTCTATCTCTACCCTTCCGGAAGTGTATCCGAGCATTAGCTGATCAAGGTAATTTGCATAAGGAAACTGCTGAATTTCCACTTCGATTCCGGTCTCTTTTGTAAACCCCTCCATTCTGGTCTTCCACGCGTCTGTGTGAATTCCTACTTCGCTTGATAGCTGAAGCGGAACTGCGAAACATGAAACAGTCAAGAGAACAACAAGAAAAAGCAGAAATCTGTTTCTCATAGAATCCCCTCCCTTTGGTCGTTATACAAGATCTTCACTGTACATTTTCTCTATTGCAGTCAAGGTGATTTCGATTGCATCTTTCACTGAGTCTTCGATTTGGTCTCTCCTCGGATTCTTAACGGAAAGATCTACCTTTGAGCCAGCAGATTGCCTGTATCTGTTTGCATAGCATACACCGATGAATCCAGCCTTCACGCCACGCAGGTAAGAGATCACAAATAGAGCCGAAGCCTCCATCTCAAGTGAGACTACTCTTCTTCTGCTCCAGCTCTGGAAATATTCGGGATCGCGTTTGTAGAAGCAGGAGTGGGTCCAGTTGATTCCCGTAACGATCTTTCTTCCAAGAGTTCTTGCCGAAGCCGTCAGGGACGAGTAGACATCTGGAGAAGGCACTGCGGGAAAATTCTCCGGGACGTAGTAGTTCGAAGCTCCATCATCACGTACACAACCATACGGCACAACGATGTCCCCCTCATTTACGTACTCCTGCAGTCCGGCTACGCTACCGATCCTTATCAATACCTTCGCTCCCACATTGATAAGTTCTTCGTACGCGATACTTGCCGAAGGGCCACCCATGCCGGTAGAAGTAACTGAGACCGGTTTGCCCATGAACTCACCTGTATAGGTGATTAGACCTCTGTTTTCCGCAATCTTTCTGGTATTGCTAAGTCTACTGACAATCTTCTCAACCCTTCCCTGATCTCCCGGAACGATAACAACCGGTGCTATGTCTCCCGCCCGACACTCGATGTGATACTGAAACTTTCCTTCAAGTCCGACTGGCTCTCTGTAATCCTCCATCAAAATGTCACCTCAAATCTTTTTTCTGAGAACGTGTATTCTGAACACCGTCGTGTTTATGAAATCCTCCGAGTAAAGCATCGGAATGTTCTTGATATCCCTGTGAACTTCCTTCAGCAACACTATTGATTCTCCAGATCTCATTTCAAGCAGTCCGGCCAACTCTTCGTCGACGAGCCTCGATTCTATTTCGGCAATTGCGAATCTGATGGGATCCTTGAAGTTTTCTTCCAGAAGATCAAATAGGACCAGTTCCTTTGCCTTCCTTCCTTCAAGCGTTCTTAACAGGGCCTCAGTCTTTCCCGGTATCCTCTCGGATGCTATGTAAGTTCTGGCAAATATCGCCGGGATACCGTCGGCCGCATAGACCCTCTCCGTAAGCACAAGACTCTCATTTTCAGGCATCTCCAGCTTTTCTGCCAACCTTCGATCGGCCTTGACTTCACGGAATTTGTCATAAATCAGCTCGGGACTTTTTCCAGAGCTAGAGATGATTCTCGTCAGACCTCTCAAGTATTCAATCCCCGTATGTACAAGCCCGCTGTCCTTCACAACAAAGGTTCCAAGACCCTGCCTTCTTACGACAAGGCCGTCCTTTTCCAGTGCCGTTATTACTTCTCTAAGAACGGTCTTGCTTGCACCGTATTGCTCGCAGAGCTTCTCTATTGAAGGAAGCTGCGTCCCATCACTCATCTTCTGGACTTCTCTCTCTATTTGCGAATATATGATCTCGTAAAGTGATTTTCTTCTTGCCATGAATTCGATCTACCTCCAGAAATTCTAGTCATCATACGTATTATGTATGATGTATTATGAGTATACATAATCTCTTTTTTATTTCCGTACTTAATTTCTAGCGATGTCGTCCGATTTCAATTCAATAGGAGTAATTATTTGGATCGTTCTCATTCTCAAGCATTATTGGTCCACAATGAAGAGTCTTTCGAGTTCAGTTTTCGATTCACAGCAAGATTGTTATCTCAAACCGCGGGTCTTGGTTCCAACTAAGATGCAAAACTCACGCTCTCATCTTTAGGTACAAGGATTAGCGAAGATTTGCACGAGGAAAGCGTTGATGGGATTATTTTCGAAGATAGAGAAATCGTCTCTAACATTTCTACCACCTGATTAAGGTTGAAGAGAGAAGAGTGAAAGTGATTAGTTGTCAAATCCTGCTTGTAGGGTCGGCGCCATCGAGCCGGCTTGCTCTTTGGCATTGGCGCTCCGAGGACTATAATTCAATTGAATTAGTTAGTAGTTTTTATTTACCAACTTAGATGATGTCCTTCTCGTATTTCTGAGAGCGATCTCCCTGTTGTCAGTTAGAGAATCGGAGGAGAAGCGAATACTGGAAGGAAGCGGGAGGAAGAAGTGGTATCGAAACTCACTGAGATCAGAACGAGCGAGATTCTGAAGATAATTAGAGAAAGGAAGAGTACTTCTAGAGTCCAAATATCGAAACTGACCGGACTTAGCAAACCGACCATATCTTCGATTGTCAACGATCTGGTTGAAGAGGGTGTTGTAAGAGAGAACGGCCTTGGACAGAGCAAAGCTTCCGGTGGCAGGAAACCTATCAATATCTCTTTCGCAAAAGACTACAGAAGCGTACTAAGTGTTGACATAGGCGGAACCAAGACTATATTCGCGATGATCGATCTCGATGGAAATATTCTAAAACGCGACACTATAACCACTGACCTTCTTCGCACCGAGAGGGGCCTGGTAGATGAGTTGAATGAGAGACTCAAGAGTTACATAGAGGAAGTCGGAAAAGAGAAGGTGCTTGGAATCTCTATAGGCATTCCCGGTACTGTAGACAGGACTACACAGAAGATAAAATACATGCCCTCCTTCGATATCGGGAATCTTGATCTCAAGACCCCGATCGAGAAGAGGTTTGGGATTTCAACGCTGATCGAAAACGATGTTACACTTTCCGCCTTCGGTGAGTCATGGATCGGTTCTGCAAGACAGTTCAACGATGTGATTCTGGTTTCAATTGGAACCGGTATCGGCTCAGGTATTGTTATCAATGATTCGGTTTACAGAGGATGCGTCGGTGGAGCCGGTGAAATCGGAGAATTTGTCACCGACTGGTCTACAGAATCGAAGATGAATGAGGGATTTGGGAGACTCGAACAGTGGTTCTCGGGATATGCGCTAGAGTCTTTCTGCAGGAACAACGGCTGGGAATTCAGCGTAAAGGACCTATTCGAGAAGATGGACTCCGATGAAAGAATCCTTGAAAGAATTACGGGAGGCTGCCAACATCTTGCGCTTGCATTTGCCAATGCTATTATGCTTCTCGATTCAGCAAGACTTCTGATAGGAGGTGGTATTGGCTTCAACCAGTATGACCGGATTTTCCCAATAATCGACAGCACTCTGAGGAAGGTTCTTCCGAAAGAGCTTTACAGACCAGATCTACTTGTCAGAGCAGCTCTTGAACCTTACAGTGTTGTCATTGGAGGAGCTTATTTTGCTCAGAAAGAGTTGCTCCTTAAAGAGGTTCTAGGGGGAACTTCAGAATTTTGAATGCAGGACACTACAAGAGGAGGTACTTATGAGAAAGATTACTGTTCTACTAGCTATGATCTTCGTTCTGATGGCAGGAATTCTCTTTGCGACGGACGTTGCAGTTTTGCTTCCCGGAACCGTTGAATTCTTCAGCGTTCAGAGAGTAGGGTTGGATGCTGCTGCAGAGGAGTTTGGACTGAACCTGATCTATGCCGATGCGGAATGGGATGCGGGCAAACAGCTGTCTCAGGTTGAGAACTTCATCGCAAGAGGTGTTGATCTCGTGTTGCTTTGCGCGGCCGATAACATGGCACTTCGAACTGCGGTAACTCGCTGCGACGAAGCGGGAATTCCATTGATAACATTCACAAACAGTATCGGAACGGATCCAGAAGGCAAGTATCCAGGTGTCATTAGCCACATAGGTCGTTCTGAGATAGGATCAGGGGTTGTTCAGGCGGAATTTGTCGAGAAGCTCTTCGGGAACGCCGACATCGACATAATTCTTATAGAAGGTAATCCCGGTACAACTGCCCAGAGAATGAGAGAAGAGGGTTTTCTCTCTGTCGCTGAAAGAAATCCTTCCTGGAGCATAATTGAGAAGCGTCCTATAGACGGCTGGACAAAAGAAGGAACACTTGCATTCATGGAGGCCTTCCTCCAGAGTGGCAGAAATGTCGACGTCATTGCTTGCCAGTGGTGGTCGGGAGCTATTGCTGCATCGATGGCACTCAAGGAGAGAGGAATCACCGACGTAGTGGTCTTGGGCCTGGAGTATGCGAAAGAGCTCGTTCCTTACATCGAAGCCGGTGACGTTTACGCTTCCACTTATTTCTCGGTTATTGAAGAAGGTTACAAAGCAGTCGAGGCCGCCCATCTGTACCTGACCGGACAGGAAGTGCCGAAGTTCGTTGAGATCCAGCAGGTAATGGTCACAAAGGATAACGTGGCAGATTTCGAACCGGAAATGTAAGAGAAATACGACAGGAGGTCGCTGATGTCTGAAGCAGGTAAGATCAATATCCTCTCACAGCTGTTTCTTAATGAGGAGCTCTCCAAGGATAATTCCAGAAGCCTTACAGAGAGACTTTCGAAGGCGAAGAAGGCAGGACTACAAAAGCTCATTATCTGGTCGGTCCGGCCCGAATATCTTTCCTCGCTTGTTTCGATTTGCAGAGGCGTTGGAATTTCTCCGCATCTCTGGTACCCAATGCTGGCGGACGCGCCAGTAGATTTTGACACGGACGCCTTCAAAATCGTCAGAACGTTAGACGACGGTCGGTCGGAAATCCTGGAGTCCCAAAAGGCAGGCGGTGAGGAGTTTGAATTCCTCTGCCCCAACAAAGTAAGGCAAGAGGAGGCTTTTCTAAGCCGCTTTGAAGAAATCCTTGGCCTTGCCGATTTCGACGGTGTCTTTCTCGACAGGATCCGTTTTCCGTCACCAGCCAACGGGATAGGAGAGATGCTTACCTGCTTCTGCGACACCTGCAAAGAGATGTCGAGCGCAACGGGTTCAGCTTTTGAGGAGGCTGTTCACGGCTTCGTGAAAAAGCTCGGTTCGAAGATTGGAATGGACGAAGTTCTCGAAACTCTCAAAGAGTTTTACAGAATTACCGGGGAATTTCTCGAGTTCAGAAAGTCATCGGTGCTCCAGCTGCTAGCTTCATATGCCGACAGGGCGCGAAACCTGGGCCTTGAAGTGGGGGTGGACCTTTTCTCCCCCTCACTTCGAAACATCGTTTCGCAGGATTACGAGAGGATATCCAGGCATGTGGATTGGATGAAGCCGATGGTTTACTGCAAAACAATGGGGCCGGCCGGACTTCCGATGGAACTTCTCTCTCTGGCAAAGATTCTCGTGGAGCACGCCTCGCGACTTTCGGAGAGAGAAGCGCTCGAGATTATCGGAGAGCTGACCGGCCTTCTGTTGCCTGAAAGCTTTGATGAAATAAGAATGGAAGGCATCGATCAGAAGAACTATGAACTAGAGCTGAATAAGATCGACCAGATGAATCTCAATCCAGTAACGAGGATCTTTCCCGGCTTTGAAGCGGTCAATCTTCCCCCTGTATGTTCGGTAGGTCTGGAGGAAGTCAGGAATTACGTAGATGCAACTCTTAGAAAAGGCCATGATGGGTTTGTTCTCTCCTGGGATATAAGACACATAAGTGATGCGATTCTCGAGTATGTGGGTGATCGCTTTGAATAAAGATACTGTCGGGCCTAGACTGATTCTCGAAGTGAAGGAAATCTCAAAGAGCTTTCCCGGTGTTCAGGCTCTTGACAGGGTGGACATGGATGTGAGAGAGGGGGAGGTCCACGCCCTTCTGGGAGAGAATGGATCGGGAAAGTCGACGCTCACAAAATGCATTGTCGGAGCTTATCAGAAAGATTCCGGGACCATTCTCTATGACGGGAAGGAAACCAGCTTCTCATCTCCAACGGAATCTTTCAGGCAGGGAATAAGCGTCATCTATCAGGAGAGGAGCCTCATTCCCAAATTCACCGTCGAGCAGAACATATTCCTCGGTGACGAGATGCAGGTCTCGGGCCTGCTTTCAGAAAAGAATATGAGAAAGAGATTTCGCAGCCTTTGTGAGTCGTATGGATTTGATCTCTCACCGGACGAGAAGATATTCAGGCTCGGGGTGGCGCAGCAGAAGGTAGTGGAAATCATGAAGGCACTTTCCAGGAATTCGAGGGTAGTGATCATGGACGAGCCGACGGCCTCGCTTTCGAAGGAAGAGTCCGATCATCTCTTCAAGATCATCTCTCAACTCAAAAGCAAGGGAATTTCGATCCTGTATATCACCCATATTTTGGAAGAGGTTTTCAGGATTACAGATAGAATTACGGTCCTTAGAGACGGCAGGAAGGTCTCCACTCTGAATACCGCTGAGACTGACAGAGAAGAGATCGTAAATCTGATGGTCGGTGAAGTTTTTCATGATATCGAAGATATTTCTAGTTCTGCAAACTACGACCTTCCACCCGTCATATCTGTGAAGAACATTCAGAAGTTGCCTAGAGTAAGGGATATCTCATTTGAAGTCTATCCCGGTGAAGTGCTTGGAATTACCGGTCTCACCGGCGCGGGAAAAACGGAGCTGGCCAGGGCGATTTTCGGTGCCGAGAAAGCAGACAGCGGCGAGATAACTGTCGAGGGCAAGAGAGTGAATCTAAACTCGCCGGTAGATGCTATAAATGCAGGGATAGCGCTAATACCTGAAGACAGGAAATCCGATGGCCTCATTATGCTTTTCGAGGTCTTCAAGAATATCACTCTCCCTTCGATAAGCGATTTCACTGCGATGCCCGGAATGATCCTGACGAAGAGAGAGTATGTTAAAGCGAATGAATACAGGGAAAGACTTAACATCCGGCTTGCTTCGATACATCAGCAGACGAAGTTTCTTAGCGGAGGCAACCAGCAGAAAGTCGTAATTGCAAAATGGCTGCTGACAAATCCGAAATTGCTGGTCATGGACGAGGCGACACAGGGAATCGATGTGAAGGCAAAGAGTGAGATCTACTCGATTGTGAGAGAACTTGCCGAGAACGGCTTCTCCGTTATCTTCATTTCCTCTGAAGTGCCGGAAGTTCGGAGAGTATCCGACAGAATCCTCGTAATCGCAGATGGAGAGGTCGTAGGAGAATTCAAACGCGGAGCTCGCCAGGACGAGATCATGAAGAAGGCGTTGAGCGGAAAACAAGAGCATCTAGATAATCAGGTGGTGAGTTGAATGTCAGGACCCGCTGTTAAGTCGAAGTTGGCAAGCTTTCTGGGAAAGTACAAAATCATCATAGCATTCTTTGTGTTGGCGCTGGTCATCTCACTTATGACACCCAACTTTCTATCTTGGAGAAACATCATAAACATATTCAGGCAGAGCTCGATAATCGGGATAATGGCTATCGGCTCCACCTTTGTCATTATCGGCGGCGGGTTCGACATCTCGGTCGGTTCACTACTGGCTCTTTCCGCCGCTATGGCGGTTGGACTCCAGTCTTCTATGCACTGGTTTCTCGCCGTGATTGTTGTTTTGCTGGTTGGTGCCGCCTTTGGAGCGGCAAATGGATTCCTTAGCTCGAAGATTCATATCCCGCCAATCATTGCCACTCTGGGGACTATGACGATTATAAGAGGGATCGTCTATATGTATACGGGCGGTTATCCTCTTTATGTCGACTCAGAAGGGTTTGCTTTCATCGGCAACGGCTACATAGGGCCGATTCCCTTTCCAATAATTCTGCTGCTGATCCTGGTAGCTCTCGGTCAGTTTATTCTTGTCAAGACGAAATTCGGCCGGTACTCCTGTGCGATAGGCGGGAACAAAGAGGCGGCCAGACTCTCGGGAATCAAAGTCGACTTCTACATGACACTGACCTTCGTTGCTGGAGGAGTAATGGCTGCAATGTCGGGAGTTGTCTACGCATCGAGGCTGCTTTCGGTTACACCTCTTGCCGGTCAGGGCTATGAGCTGGATGCCATAGCTTCTGCAGTAATCGGTGGTACAAGTGTATCTGGTGGGGAAGGTTCAGTCGTGAGAACTCTCATCGGGGCGTTGTTGCTGACGATGATAACCAATGCATTCAACCTGATCGGAATAGATCTTTATGTTCAATATGTGTTCAAAGGACTTGTAGTTCTGGCAGCGGTTGGATTCGATTCATTCTACAAGGCCCGTGGCTAGAAGAATCGGCAAGTAGCTTCGACCCAAAAATGAACATGCTGGCTTTCAAGAGCGCGCCTCTTCATCAGTGCATGGTTTAGCTATCCCTACTTGAGGAGGCCATAGGCATCGCCCACGTTTTGAATGAAAATGATTCCCTTACCAGGCTCATCGATTCTTAGCTTCTCTCTTATCTTGTTCACTATTGTCTGTGTCAACTCTATTTTGGAGACGATCATGACGATCTCCTTTTCAGGTTCGATCTCCATTGCGAACAACGTGCTTCTTTCGTGAACGCCGGATCCTCTCGCGTTTATTACCGTTCCACCTTTCGAACCCATCTCGGTAGCGGTATCTATAACTTCCTCGGCCTTTCCCCTGTCAACTATTACTGTAATCAATTGATACATAATCTCTTTTTCACCTCTTCCTTCTTGGAGCGAATTGCATCCCAGTTCTTTTGATCCTTCTACTTCCTGAATGTCTACAGTGAAAGCGATTCCGTGATCCGGGCGATCAAGCATCATATCTCTGTCAAGAGCTTCGAGCAAGCTCTTGGCATTCCTGTTGTTTGCAACTATCAATACTATTTCCTTTCGGATTTCGTACAGCGCGAAGAAGTTCAATAATCCACTTCTTACAGTGCCCCTCCCCAGCAGAATCGTGCCTCCGCTGATCCCGTTTTCCCTTGCAATTCGAAGCACTTCGCTTCCCTTTCCAAAGTTAACGACCGCATATATCAACTTATACGGACTGATATTCTTATTACTAGCCACTTGACTCAACACCTCTTTTTCTTGTCTTGATCTTGTATATCAACCCCAGTATTTGAAGAGCGATAATGGGTGTCATTGCAACCATAGATATGAGACCGAAAGCGTCAATGAGCACGTTCGCGCCTTCAATTGCGCTCGCGGCACCCTGGGCGAAAGCAATTACAAAAGTACCCGTCATAGGTCCAGAGGCAACACCTCCCGCATCGAAAGCAATTCCGACAAAGAGCTTAGGCGAAAAAAACGACAGTAGTATGGAGATGGCATAGCCGGGCAGAAGAAAATGCCAGAGTTGAACCGCCGGTACAGCTATCCTAATCATTGAAAGAGCCACTGCCAGACTAACACCGGCCGATAGGGCGAGAAGAACTATTCTTCTCTTAACGGCACCACTGGTCACATCTTCAATTTGATGAGTCAGAACGTAAACCGAAGGCTCTGCAAGGATTGTGACAAGACCCAGAATCATACCAACTAGAACTAAGATTGACTTGTTTCCCATTGAGGCTATGCCGTATCCGATTTCTCTCCCGACATCCATGAAGCCCCCGTTGACACCTACGAGAAAAATCACCATACCTACAAAAGTGAACAGAAGTCCGACAGTTATTTGTCTGAGCACTCTCTTTGAAAGTCTTAGTGAGCTAAACTGAAGCAGCAAGAAGGCCAGCAGTATCGGAAGCAGTGAAAGAAGAACCTCACTAGCGATCCTTGGCATCAAATCGAAGAAGTAACCAAGAATCTCTGAAGATTCCGATGCGAAATAAACAGGGGCAGCTTCCATAGTATTGTTAGTGGATACTATACCGACGAGAAGCACAGAGATAATTGCTCCGGCGGAGGCAATTCCCAGGAGTCCAAAACTATCATTTTCTGAAGATCTACTATCTCTCTTGAGAACTGATATCCCGGCTGCAAGTGTAAGAATGAATGGAACGGTCATCGCGCCTGTGGTAGCTCCGGAAGCGTCGAAAGAGATCGCAAGTAATTCTCTCGAAGAAAAGAGAGAAAGGATAAGTATTATACCGTAAGACACTGTCATAAGTTTCTTGAGGGCGACATTGAAGACGATTCTTATGAGTCCGAGTGAGAGAAAAACTGCAATGCCAATGGATGCAGTTATAACGACACTCCCGCTAGATAATATACCTGAAGAGACAAGCTCGACCTGAAGCGCGTGTATGTGCAGTGCGGGTTCAGCTATGGATATGAAGAATCCAAGCACAAGACCTGCAACAGCTACTATCCAGAGCTTATTAGTCTTTGCTATGAAGGTACCCATGAAGTTACCGATAGGGCTAATCCCTATACTGACTCCAAAAAGAAACGCAGACAGCCCGACAACAATCAAAAAGGAGCCAATCACAAATCTGAATATTAGAAACCAACTCAACGAGACAAACAGGAAATTGAGCACCAGAACCAGCACCGTAATGGGAAGAACGGCTAACAGCACTTCCTTGAGTTTTTCAAGAAGCAGGTTCATTGATATGCTCACCCTTTCTTCGAGATGCGCTTTCTTGCTTTATGCTGTATCTTCTCTCCGATTCGAAGCTCTTCCGTGGACGCCGAGTAGCTATACGTACCTAGGCTTTCAACCACTTCAAAGATCACCAATCCTAGACTGCAATCATTAGCTCTATTATACCTGTTCAGTCACCTCAGGGCAGGTTTACTATCATGCGTCAATCTAGGAAAGGAAGAGATGAAGAGCAGACTGAAACCCCTTTGACCGTTCATCTCAATTATCGATACTTGCTATACGAACTGAGTAAAGTGTAGTATTTCGTAAATAGCACCATCGAATTTCGAAGGGCATTTTGTCCTCAATGAACGGAGGTAGAGATGCTAAGAGAGATAATGATTTCCTTTCTTCTCGAAGGAGACGCCTGTTCATCTATAAGATACAGGGTTCAAAAGGAAATCCTAAAAGAGAGTCAGGATACTCTGAATATGAGAGTACTTCATTCGGGAATCCTCGATGATATAAGGGTTAAGAAGATAATCGAAAACCAGAAACAAGATGGCTGGCTTGGTGAGAGCTTCCACGGGGAAGACAGTATGGAGGCGTCGATCCGCTTCCTGCTAGAAAGGGGTCTTGGAAGTGATGATGCGGTTATTTCGAGAGCCTTTGAAGCTCTGGAAAGAGACAGCAGCGACTTCCCAAGAGAGTTTAAGAAAGTCGGTAGTGTATTGGACTCAAGGGGTTTCGGAGGATCCGAGTCAATCAGAGCGGCACTCTTTGCTCAGGTAGGACTCGAAGAAAAGGATTTCGTTAGATATGAAGTGGAGAAGGCTCTTGAGGCTTTTGATTTTGTCAGGAGTGCAGGATCGCTTTCAAAGATTACTGAAAGCTTCAATGGAAGGCTTGTTTTCAAGGAAGATGCCATATGGCCGTCAATATATCATCTTCGGCTTCTGGCTTTCGCGAGAGGTTGGAGAAGCGAAGAGGGCAGGAAGACAGTTGCCGGGGCAGTTAAGAGGCTAGCAGAGCTCTCGCCGATCAAACATGCGTTGCTTCGACACAAATCACAGTTAATAGCACCGGCCTCGGTCTTTATAGACGATTTCAACTCCGATATGGATAAGCTTGATTCGAAGGGGTGGATGATGTGGTTTCACCGGATGGAGCTGCTTGCGAGAATGGGTATTGCAGATGAAGTTCCGGAGATCAAAAGACAGATCGACAGGCTGCGATCAGCACTCCGGAAATCTGGAGCAAAATTTGCGGAGAAGCTCTCTCATCCTTACTTCACCCACTGGAACTCTTATACAGGCTTGGCACTTGAAGAAAACTGGAAATCACCATCCAGGAGAATCAACGATCTTACCTTTAGAAGTCTGCTGATCCTCTATAATGCCGATATGTAAGCCGGAACCTCGGTGAGTGCACTTTGGTTTATATGAGCCCCATCGCTGTCTTCCTGATCAGTCAAACCGGGAATACATTGTGGGCATGAAAAACCCGTTATGGGAGATACCGGCGTTTCCCTCGGCATCCAGGGCGATCACTCCACATTGGAAGCCCCGTTCAGAACAGATCTCGACAACTCTGTCGCAGGCTTCCTGAACCGCTTGGCCTCCCTCGACGAGCTCGACGAGCTTTCTTGTGACTCCGACTCTCAGTATTCCCTCTCCAAGACCGGTCGCAGAAGCCCCGGCAGATCTGGACGCGAAGGTTCCGGCGCCTATGATGGGAGTATCTCCAACCCTTCCCGGAAAGGCGTGGGCAATTCCCCCGGTCGAAGTCCCGGCGACGATGTGTCCCTTTGAATCGATTGCCACTGCTCCGACAGTAGAGAAGGTTCTCTGTTCAGCCAGAAGTTTGGAGTACTTTCTAACGAATTCTCTATAATCCTCCGGAAGCTTCTCAATTTCTCTATCATCAGTATTTGCATACTGCTCATTCGGGCTTGTCTCTCTGAATCCCATGAGTCTGGCGAATAACTCGGCCCCCTTCCCAGAGAGCATTAGGTGGGGAATTTCCTCCAGAACCTTTCTCGCCACGCTAATGGGATGAGCGAAATTCTTTATTCTGATTACAGCCCCTGCTGCCTCGTTACTATCCATAATTGAGGCATCCATTTCGATTTCTCCTATCATGTTGGCGAAGGAGCCGGAAATGCCCGCATCGAAATGTGGATCGTCCTCAAGTTTCGCGATAACGGACTCAACGGCATCTAAAGCAGAATCGCTTCCTTTCAGCACTTCAAGTCCGATTTCAAAGGCCACGTTCACTCCTTGTGTGCGAAGCTCTATCTCTTTTTGCGGAAGGAATCCTTCATCGCATCCGCCGTGCACGATCAGTGCTCTCTTCAATTGATTACCTCCAGCAAAATCTTCTACTGCCACTCAAGCACAGCTCCTCCCTCGGAGTATCCGATCGACTGCGAATATGGGTTCACCAATTCTTTGGGGTTCGCGAGAGTGCCAAAGAGGTTGGAAACTGCGAGACGGAGCAGTAGCAAAAACAAGAGCTCTAGAAAATTCAGATAACCTTCACTTCGTGTGTCTCAATCTAAGCAAACCGTATAGGCCGTGGCTGGGATGAATGAGCCAGGCTGATCCGAAGACTCCACGATTTGTGATTCCCGAGACCGAAGCTGGCAGCTTGAGTTTCCGGCACTCAGAGCCAGGAAATCCCTCCTACTGCATTCTTCTCGCTTCGTGACGAAATCCAGCCTAATCAGAGGGTCTTCGTTCAACTCGGCTCATGATCTGTTGCTTATCGATTGAGCATGAGAGTTACGCTCTCTGCGAACTCGATGGTCTTTCTTTCGATCTCTTTTTTGAGTTCTTCAGGGTTATCGAAATCCGGCCTATCGGAAAGCATTGACTCGAGAATGGAATCGACTCCCGGAGAGACTTGTGACAACTTGTATTGGCCTATATTCTTAAGTCTAAAGAACTCGATGTACTTGGCCTGGACCTTTCTGTTGATTGCACCAAGCCAGACTTCAAATCTGCTCTCTTTGTGCAGATAGACAATCGCGATTTTGAGTTTCCTATCTCTCAAGGCGGTGGGAGAAAATGCAAAATAAGTCATGTCCATATACCCGAAATACAGAGAACCGGTCACATAGTTTGGGTATCTGTCGGTCAAATACGTTCTTAGATCCGACATGAACGACATGATTCCCCTGTAGGCTTCCTGGATGCGCCCTGTGTTCAACTGGTTCGTGTATTCACGGATAAGATCGTTCATAGAGTCCACATTCCTACTCCTCATTCCAGCGGTATTTCTTGTTCTTTCGAAGAGTATCGAGATTGCAGTTCAGGCACAGGCCATTATGACAGCATATGACCCCTCCACATTCAGGGCATCGCCATTTTTCCTCTTCCTTCTTCAAGAACAGATCTATAGAGTTGTCACGAATGAATTCCAGGTTCTCAATCATGCTCATATGATACTTCGTTCGGTAGCGCTTATCCAGTGCCTTAAGTCGTTTACACGGAAAGGCTTTGCACTCAAAGCAGAACCGGACGCTTCCCTTTGCAAGCAATTCGCATTGGTCACGCATATGAGTGCAGTTTTCACCCCTCGGAATACACCCGGGGCAGTACTGTCTGCGAAAGCCTTTTTTCTTTAGATCCTCTTTCATTGACTGGTAATTGATGCACAGGCTACAATTCATACCGCATGGAGCGATTAACGTTTCTTCCATCGGACACCCCCTCACGACCCGTCAAGAACCCTCATCATTATCCACATCTCTTCTTTATAGTTCGATCATCTTATTCCTTAGTTCCATAATCGGCCTGAAATCTCGCGTCTCTTCAGTCTCCCCTCTCTTTTTTTCTCTAGCGTTCTTAAGAGAACCCGGACGCGTAGCGTCAGAACTAGAGCCGCTTTTCTCTCTTCACTTTGGCTTCTTACGTCTTTTTTGCCTCCTGCGAAGCAGC